>NZ_PJBX01000166.1:0-56878 GCF_002836335.1 Psychrobacter sp. Sarcosine-02u-2
GCTAAGTATTTCACTATAAATTTTCTATTCTCAAGTTCTAAATTGAGATGACTCTTCTCATAGCATCCATTTTTCATCTTTATTTTTCTAAGATTTTAGACCGACTGTTGAATAAAAAAGCATTTATTTATGCTATATGTTGAATATAAATCTCATTAAAGCAACGTTTAGTATTAATAAGTAGTCATTTAAAATAAACATATATTGCTTTGATGACGAAATTAGCCTATGATGTAACCAACTTAATACAATTAATATAAACATTTATAAATCAATAATATAACAAGCCAATTTGTTACTTCTAAATGCCTTGTTGCTCTATTTTTTCTAAAATGAGTATGGTTGTCTTAGCTACATTTACCTGATAATAGGGAGAAGCTGATTGTCAACAGTGAATGATTCGACAAATCCAGTAACGCCAGATCTCTGCCAGCTTGTATATCTGAGCCACATTACGTCGACTGGTCTTGCAAGTGCGAGTACGCTTAATGACATCGCAGAGGTCGCGATTGAGCGTAATCAAGCCGATAACATTACCGGTATCCTTTGCTACGGCAATGGCTACTTTTTCCAATGTGTAGAAGGGTCAGAACAAGCGTTGACCAATCTGAAAAATCGCTTGTTGGTCGATGATCGACATAAAGATTTAAAAATATTGGATTTTTCGGCGATTGCTGAGCGCCGTTTTGCGGGTTGGTCGCTACGCTCGATCACTCTTGAGCGCTGGATGATGAATGAGCCAAAGCTAAAATCTTTTATGCCATTTAAGCCCCATACTTGGGAAGTTAATGGCTGGCAGCAATTTTTAGATATTCTGCAAGGTTATTATGAAGACCAAGAAAAGACTGGTGAGCTTGATACCCAGCCGATAAAATACAGTACGCTAGGGGTGACCTTAGGTAAAGTCGTCGGTCAGCATCAAGCGTTTTTCTTAATTCAAAGCGTCTTAGCGGGCTTAATCGTATTGGCGCTGCTTTGGTTGATGTTAGCCGATAAGATTTGGTAAATTGTTGTAAATAATTAGCGCATAGATATTTAAAAAGCCAGCATTCAGTGCTGGCTTTTTGCTGCGAGAGAATAATGTAAATCATGCTCACTTTATTTATGAGTATTTATAAATATTGATGAAAGACAGATATAGTCAAAATATTCTAAAAACGCTACGGTACTGCTGATATCAATATTAATTTTCACTTACTATAGATATTCGTGAAAAACAAATAGGTATAAAAAAACCCCACTCATATTTCTATGAGCAGGGTTTTGCTGGTGCGCTTATTAGTCTTATTGATGCTGTACAGCAAGTTTGCTAATAAGTGACGCCAAATAGTGGCGTCCCCAGGGGGATTCGAACCCCCGTTACCGCCGTGAAAGGGCGGTGTCCTAGGCCTCTAGACGATGGGGACTAGTAACAACGCTTCAGCTGCTTTCACCATTTATGCCGAAGTGGTGCGTATTTTAATGGCGACTGCGCTTGCTGTCAAGCCTTTTTCGACGTCTTTTTGAAATTAAGTATCTTTTTTTAAGCGCGCGCCGTGGATGTAGGTCTTTTCGCTTTAAATGATGCCGAATCCACAACGACGTACAAGCGCTAATGGTTAACGCCAGTAGCATGTAACCGATAATGGTTGCCCATAATTTAACCTGTGGTTCCATAGCAAAGTCCCTTTTTGTTAAGCTCACCTAATCCATAATAGGTGATTAGCTATAGATAACACTATTCATTGAGTTTAACAATGCAAAGGGCGTATGCTTTATTTTACTTGGCGTCGTCAGCGTTGCTATCGACAGTGCTGTTAGCGGCTGTCTCGGTATTGTTCTGCTCGTTATGGATAGCGTTCGCGAGCATCGGGTAGCTATTTAAAATATGACAAAACAGTTCAGCCGTCTTTTGGGTATCATAGAGCGCTGAATGCGCGTCATTACCATCAAAATCAAGCCCAGCAGCCTTACAAGCACGCGCGAGTACCGTTTGTCCGAATGCAAGCGCAGACAGCGTCACGGTATCGAAAACTGAGAAGTTGTGAAACGGATTATGGTTTTTGCTGTTGGTACGCAACACTGCCGCATTTAAAAACGCTAAGTCAAAATGGGCATTATGGCCAATCAAAACGCATTGACGGCAGTCTTCAGCGCGGCGTACTTCTTTTAAGCCTTTAAAAATACGGCGCAGCGCCGTTTTTTCATCTTCGGCAATGGCTTTACGCAGTGGATTATTAGGATCGATACCGGTAAAGGCAAGCGCGCTTGGCTCAAGATTTGCGCCCTCAAAAGGCTCGATATGGGCGTTAAATGCCTCTCCTGGATAAAATACACCCTGCTCATCAAGTAGTACAGGAATACAAGCAATCTCTAATAAGGCGTCGGTTTGCGCATTAAAGCCTGCGGTTTCGACATCGACGACAACAGGCAAAAACTTACGAAAACGCTCTTTTAAGCGCATGGGTGCTTGTTCATCTGTTGCGCCGTTACTATCGGCAGTAGCGCTTGAGGTAGTAGTAAGACAGGCATTTTCCGTATTAGCCAAATTGTTTCTAGGTAAGCCGGCATCATTTTGAATGGTCATATCAGGTTAAATCGCTTTTATCAGTCGTGCTGTGGTATTGAATGAAATAAACAATAAATATCCTATGATACGAGGTTTACTTTTGCTAAGCGAATTGGCGTTTTAGCAAAAGTGCAGACCTAGCATAGGATATGAAATAAATGCAGGCAAATAGCGTTATGTCACTGCTGTTAAGCTTTAATAGACCAAGGTAACGTCTCTCCCGCCAACAGCGGCTTTAATGACGCGCCATCAAAATAAGGGTAATTGGTCGGTACTTGCATCGGCGTGTTTATCAACGTGATGGTACTCTCATTTGCTGGCAAACCATAGAACTGGGCGCCAAAGCGGCTGGCAAATCCTTCAAGCTTATCGATTTTACCCACACTATCAAAAGCAGTGGCGTATAGCGGTAAGGCATTAGCAGCACTATAGCAGCCAGCACAGCCGCAAGCCGATTCTTTTGCGTTTGTTGCATGCGGCGCCGAATCTGTGCCTAAAAAGAATTTTGGATTGCCACTGGTAGCGACATCCAACAATACTTTTTGATGGCTTTCACGTTTTAAAATAGGCAGGCAGTAAAAGTGCGGCTTGATACCGCCAACCAATAAATGATTGCGATTAAACATTAAGTGCTGCGGCGTAATGGTCGCAGCAATTTGATTGCCTTGTTCTAAGACAAAGTCGGCGGCATCACTGGTGGTTATATGCTCTAGCACAATTTTCATCGTCGGAAATTTGACGATGATTTGTGCCAACACTTCGTCTAAAAAGCGCTTTTCACGGTCAAAAATATCGACATGGTCATGCGTGACTTCGCCATGGAGCAGTAGTGGTAGATTGTATTTTTCTAAGGCTTCAAAGACATCGACGCAGGCATTAATATCGGTGACACCGTCGGCAGAGTTGGTCGTTGCGCCAGCTGGGTAGAGCTTGACCGCTTGCACGATACCTGATTTTGCCGCCATTTCGATATCCTGAGCGGTGGTGTTATCAGTAAGATACAAGGTCATGCGTGGGTCAAAAGCTGCTTTACGCTCCGCACTCAAATCGCTTGCTGCTAAATGCTGCAGGATGCGCTCACGGTAGGCTTGCGCCGCATCGATATTTTTAACAGGCGGTACCAAGTTTGGCATACAGATAACGCGGTTAAAGCTTTGGGCGGCGTGCGGAACGGTAGTCGCCAACGCTTTATCGTCGCGCAAATGAATATGCCAATCATCTGGCTGCAGCAGGGTTAATTCTCTAATCGAATCGGTCATAGTATCATCGCGCTCTATATCTTTATACGGCAGTAAAAGGGAGTCTAGCTGAGCTGCTATCATAACAGATTTGCCTACTTGACTAAATATGCGGCGAAATATCTGTACATAAAAGCGTTATGATTTCGTTGATAAGTAACCAGCGCCTATGTATGCATTCATGCTAATTTTCGGTGAAAACCTAGCACCGAATGGCGCTGATACTTTTGCCGCTCGTAAATATGATGTACACTGAGCAGGCAATCTATTTTTTATTTATTTCATCCTATCCTGCGCATTTTTATTTCTCATTAAATGTATTCGATAATAAATTCTTATATTAGGAGTTATTCATGGCTCAGCTTGATCCAAAAAATATTAATAAAATCGTCTTGGCCTATTCCGGCGGTCTTGACACCTCAATCATCGCCAGATGGCTACAAGAAACCTATGATGCAGAAGTGATTACGTTCACCGCTGACATCGGTCAAGGTGAAGAAGTTGAGCCGGCGCGTGCCAAAGCTGAAGCGATGGGTATCAAGCATATCCATATCGAAGACTTACGTGAAGAGTTTGCCCGCGATTATGTGTTCCCGATGTTCCGCGCCAATGCCATTTACGAAGGCGAGTATCTGCTCGGGACTTCTATCGCGCGTCCTTTGATTGCCAAGCGTTTGGTTGAAATTGCTAAAGAGCATAACGCTGATGCTATCAGTCATGGTGCGACTGGTAAAGGCAATGACCAAGTACGTTTTGAGCTTGGTGCCGTTGCTTTATCACCTGACGTGGTCACCATTGCGCCGTGGCGTGAGTGGGATTTATCAAGCCGTGAAAGCTTGATGAAATATGCCGAAGAACATAATATCGCTATCGATTATGCCGGCAATAAGAAAAAATCTCCGTACTCAATGGATGCCAACTTACTGCATATCTCTTATGAAGGCGGCATCTTAGAAGACCCATACGCCGAAGCAGAAGACGATATGTGGCGCTGGTCAGTCAGTCCAGAAGAAGCACCTGACGAAGCGCAATATCTAGAATTAGAATACAAACAAGGTGATATCGTTGCGATTGATGGCGAAGCGCTTAAACCTTATGAAGTAATGATTAAGCTGAACGAGATTGGCGGCAAGCATGGCATCGGACGCTTGGATATCGTCGAAAACCGTTATGTCGGTATGAAATCACGCGGCTGCTATGAAACCCCAGCCGGTACCATTATGTTAAAAGCCCACCGCGGTATCGAATCATTAACCCTTGACCGTGAAGCGGCGCATTTAAAAGATGAGCTGATGCCACGTTACGCTAAAATTATCTATAACGGCTATTGGTTTAGCCCTGAGCGCATGATGCTACAAGCCTTGATTGACAAATCACAAGAATATGTCAACGGTACCGTACGCGTCAAATTATACAAAGGCGCGGTTAGCGTCGTCGGCCGTAAGTCAGACGATTCACTGTTTGATGAAAAAATCGCCACTTTTGAAGATGATGCCGGTGCTTATGATCAAAAAGATGCTGAAGGTTTTATCCGTTTAAATGGTCTACGTTTGGCGATTGAAGCCAGCCGTGGTCGTGATTTATCGAAGTAAGCATATTTTTTTAGATTGTTCTAAATAAAGTATGAATAAAAAAAGGCGCTAATAAGTTAGCGCCTTTTTTTTGGTTTTTTAAGGGTTGTTCAACTATTTTCGTCTACTTCAAAATTTATCTATGAATTATTCTTATTGAGACGCTTTTGGTTCTTCAGCGCCATCTTCATCATCGTCTACCATAACAATCGCCACATCTTGCTGTTGGCGCTCCTTGATAAGATCTTGCTCGATGACTTCTTCTGTGGCCAATTTGATACCGTCAGATTTTTGGCTTTGATATTTGAGCGCTGCTAGCCCGCCAAGTACGCCAATAACCGCAATAATGATTAGGATAACGGGATTTTTCCAGAGCGGTATAGGCGCGTCGTATTCAATCGGCTTTTCACTGGTGGTGGTCGGCGTATTGTCGTTATTGCCACCAATTAGACCTAAGCTTACCAAAGGTGGTTTTGGTGCGCTGGCAGGCTCGGAGGTAATTCTTAGGCGGTTGCGCTGCAAATATATTTCTGAAATTTTCGCCAGTTGCAACAGCCAACGCTGGTGCGGCAAGCTTATGGCTGACATTTCGGCAAACACCAATAAGTCATTGTATTTACCTTGTTGAGCATTGGCAGGTGAGCGCCCAATGACCTTTAAATAATTGCCCGTCGCTAGTTGCATGTCTTGGACAAGCTCATGGTTTTCAGTTTTAAACGTCGTCAACTCGTGCCAATAAGGGTCAAAAGCGGGCGGAGTATCAGCGAGCTGCGCTGTGCTCAATAAAGTACGTTCTGTGGTGTTTCTTACTTCTGTCTCTACATCTACTTTTAAGTCTGACTGTAAAGCAGTTTCTGTAGAAGTGGTTGTTTTTTCATTCTCATTAGGTTCAGCCCGCTTGGTAGATTCTAACGCTGGTTTATTGGCCACAAAGCGCTCGACGGATAAAAACTGCGGCTGCAAGGCGAACCATTTGTCCAGCTCCTCATTATCAAGCTGGCTATATTCTGCTAAAATCGCCAGTTCACGTAAGACAATCACGCATAAAGAGGTGAGTAGTATTTGCACTTGCGGTGACGTCGCCTCAATGCGCTCTGCAATGTAATCACTGGCTTTGATCACGCGCGCATTCTCATGAAAAATCGCATCGGCCACCTCTTGGCGATAATATAAAGTCGCATTGATGGTCGAAAAATTCATTGAATTATATCGTCTTAGTTCTTTGACGGCGGTACGAGTAAACAGTTTTTTACTCACTGCTTGGCCATCATTATGCTGCTGATAAGCAAGTAAGGCGCTGATAATCGCTTGCAAACTGGCATCCATCGCCAAACGCGCTTGCGGTAATGACAGCTTAGCCACGTCTGCCAATAATGACACCATCGGCTTGGTATCTTGATAGAGAAAATCATACATCGACACACGTGTCGGTGAAATAGTCGTCATAATCTGCTAGCATCAAAAAGTGTGCCCCTATATTACGGTGCCAAAAGCCTTGATACAATCCCTTAATAATAGAAAAACGCAAACATTTCGCTCACTATTTACTCTCAACGCAGTTGATAATAACCGCTGTAGATTTATGAGCGCTGGAAAATCTTATGACAAATAACGAAAGCTTTACCGAAGAGTTTAACGAAAATTCTGATGTGCGACTGGTTATTAACATTGCTCAGCAAACGTTAACGCTATATAAATACGATAAAGGAATGACTCAATATACGGTATCGACCGCTAAAAACGGTATTGGCAGCCAGCAAGATAGCGGCTGCACACCCCTTGGTAAGCACATTATCGCGGCAAAAATCGGCGGCAATGAACCCATGAACGCGGTATTTGTGGGACGCAAACCGACAGGCAAGGTCTATAGTGCAGAGCTTGGTAAACTGTATCCAGAGCGCGATTGGATATTAAGCCGTATTTTATGGTTACGCGGTCTTGAAGAGGGGTTGAATAAAGGCAGTAATGTTCACGGCGGCTGCGATACTTATCAGCGTTATATTTATATTCATGGCACACCAGACAGCGAACCAATGGGCGAGCCGCTCTCTCACGGCTGTATACGGATGCGCAATGAGGATATTTTGGAGTTATTTGAACAAGTGACCGAGGGCACAACTGTGACCATTATTGCTCGTTGATATTTACTCGAAAACACTATGCTTAGAAAACACTACGCTTAAAAAACATCATGCTTAAAAACATTACGCATAAAAAAAGACAACGTACCTGATGGTCGCTGTCTTTTTTTGAATTATGTAAAGGTTAAGTTAATTATAAGTAAGATACAGGGTCAAAAAGCCAGTTTTAGTTTTTATTACCAGAACTTATCCGCAGATTTAAGCTTAGCTAAGCGTTTTTTAGACTTTTTCTGTGTATCTATTAAAGAAGCATTCAACCAGCCTGCGCCGTACAAGGCATTCGAGTCTGTGCTCGCTTTATGTTGATAGCACTGCTGATAATAAGTGGTATCAAGTTGTTGCCTAAGCGCTTGCTGTACTTTTACGAGATGTTTTAGGAAGCGCTTACTTTTCTTTTTAGACTTTTTACTGTTGAGCTTTTTATTTTTGAGATTTTCATTGTTGATTAAGGGCGCTGCAAATTCACTAACGTAGCGCAATTTTTCAAGCTGTCGGTACAGTTTATACTGGGCTTGTTTTTCGTCCTTGGCTGGCAAATCTATATCCTTCGTCTGCAGACTTTGCGGCTCTCTACTTTCTAAATTAACGCCTTTTGATTTAACGCCTTCTAAGTTAATACTTTCTGAACTCACGCTCTCCAAATTGACACCAGTTAAATCTTTGCTATCCGCGTTAGCATTCCTAGCTTCATGGAGCTTACTCTCAGCTTTCAACAATTTTTTATAACGTTTGTCCAATGTTTTTCTAAGCTTATGAGCGGCGCGTTTATTCGCCTGTGGTTCAAGGTTGGGGTTACTCATGGTAAAGGCTATTAGCTCAAGCAACGTCAGTTGTAAATTATTGGCACGTACCGCATCGATAGGAGTGATTTTCGCCGCTTCAATTTCTGCCGACCAATCAACGCTTGGTGCCTCATGCGCTTGTAAGTAGGGCTCGATATGACTGGCAAGATAAGCAAGCTTGCGATAATCAGCCAGTAAAGTCGCTGTTTGTTTAAGAATAATCACCCAGTCAGGATTGAGCTCATCGGAGAAGCCTTTAAATAGCTTAAGCGCGGTACGTAAGCGCCGAATGCCGTTATACAATTGTAAAATATGCTCATTGTCCGTACTGCCTGCGACGATGGCGCTACTATTGGGTAGTATTTGCAATAGGCAATTATGTACGACTGCCCGTATAAATGCCGGCCTGCTGCTATCTTTATCAACAGTTAGATCGCTAAGATTGGCGCTAACCGCTCGGCTATGTTGTTGCCCCGTAATTAATAAGCCACCGCGCTCGGCTTTGGTCACTGTAGACAAGCAGAGTTTATGGCGCTGACACCAGGTTTTGGCAGTCGTAAATAAAAAATCTACATCGCCTGATATCAGCTCAAACTCGATTTCTTGAATACTATCGCGCTGAGTATCATCTCTACCGTGGATAATCGCTCCGCAGTCGTATGCCATTTCAATCTGATTGCTGCTGTCCTTGTCGCTATTATCTGTGAGCAATCGCGTTATACGCTCGACATCGGTGACATATAAGCGGGTGAGCGTTTTAGCCAGTTTCGTTAATTTAAATGGTTCTAGAGCAGGGGCGATGGAAGTGTCTTGATAAATGCTCAAATCAGGCATGAGCGTATTGGTGTCCAACATGGCTTGGACTTGTTGGGTATCTAGTACCGCATTGTGCTCTAAACGCGCTGCAATACCGTCGCCACCCGCTTTGATGGTCTGCACCCACGCATCGCCTTCCTGACGAATACGTAAGCCAATACCCGCCTTAGCGAGCTGCTGATCGGGAGTGTCATAATAATGCGCGGCCAGCTGCGTAAGCTGTGAGGATTTAATATTCGCTTGGCGCATCAAACCTTTTAGGCGCGATTCTGGTACTAGAAACTTCAGCTCTATCTCTTGCATGATGGCTCCCGATTATAGTTATGAATGGTTAGTAATACCTGTTAAATAATTACCATCGTATGAAAGCTATCGAACAATGACAAGTAAAAGTTTTACTTTGGCTGATTAGCGGATACTAGGGCGTGTTCCCAGTTCAATCGATAGACATCTAAATGTGCTAAAAATGGCTATTTAATAACGCTATCGTTTTATACAGGGAAATTATTTAAAGCCAAAAAAAACCGCCCTACTAAGTAGGACGGCTTTTTTATAACGGGTACTTATAAAATATAACTATAAGTGAGCGATTATTAGAACTGGTTCATGGTGTTTTTGCCACCACCAGCTTTAAGGGCGTTTTCACCAGAGAAGATTTCTTTGTGATCATCGCCAAGGTCAGAACCCGCCATTGCTTGGTGTTTAACACAAGCGATGCCTTCACGGATTTCTTTACGTTGGACGCCAGCTGCATAAGCAAGCATACCTTCTTCACCGAAGTAGCCTTTAGCAAGTTCATGAACGCTAAGTGCAGTGGTGTGGTAAGTAGGTAGCGTGATTAGGTGATGGAAGACACCCGCTTCGCGTGATGCGTCACGTTGGAAGTTCTTCGCAGCGATGTCAGCAGCTTCATCAAGCTCAGTACCGTCGTAATCAGCACTCATCAAGTTGTCTTTGTTGTAGCTTGATACGTCTTTGCCTTCTTCTTCCCACTGAGCGATAACTTGCTTACGGAAGTTTAGCGTCCAGTTGAACGATGGGCTGTTGTTGTATACAAGCTTCGCTTTTGGCTGCTCTTCTTTAATACGGTCAACCATCATTTTGATGTGTTCTACGTCTGGAGTAGGTGTTTCGATCCATAGTAGATCAGCACCGTTTTCTAGAGCAGTGACACAGTCAAGTACGACGCGGTCGATGTTGGTTTCTTCACGGAACTGATATAGACCGTTAGCTAGACGCTTAGGACGAACCAATTTGCCGTTGTGCTTAAGAAGGCTGTCATTTTCATTAGCTTCTTCGATGGTCACTTCTTCCATTTCTAGGAAGTCGATATATTGAGAAGCAAGGTCGCCTGGCTCATTTGATACTGGGATTTTTTGCGTGAGTGATGCGCCCTCACTATCAGTACGAGCAACGATAATACCGTCTTCAACGCCCAATTCTAGGAATGCATAACGAATCGCATTGATTTTTGCGATGTAGTCTTCATGCGGTACGGTTACTTTACCCGCTTGGTGACCACACTGTTTTGCGTCAGACACTTGGTTTTCAACTTGGATAGCACAAGCACCGGCTTCAATCATTTGCTTAGTTAGCAAGTAAGTCGCTTCTTCGTTACCGAAACCGGCATCGATATCAGCAATGATTGGCACAACGTGTGAATCGAAGTTTTCGATTTTTTCTAGGATAGCTGAAGTGTCTTGACCCGCTTCTTCTGCAGCGTTTAGCTCACGGAAGTAGTCGTTTAACACTTTAGCATCAGCTTGACGTAAGAAGGTGTAGATTTCTTCGATTAGTTTAGGCACAGACGTTTTTTCGTGCATAGATTGGTCAGGTAGAGGACCAAACTCAGAACGCAGAGCAGCAACCATCCAACCTGATAGGTAGATGTACGTTTTAGCGGTAGTGCCAAAGTATTTTTTCTTAGCGTACATAGTTTGCTGAGCAACAAAACCATGCCATGCACCTAGAGATTGCGTGTACTGAGACGTATCATTGTCATAATCTTCCATGTCTTGACGCATGATTTTTGCAGTATACTTGGCGATATCTAAACCAGTTTTGAAACGGTTTTGCATCATCATACGTGCGGCATCAGTCTCGCTGATATTCTGCCAGTTACCGTGCTTTTGCTTTAGTTCACGTACTAGATCAATCGCTGATTTATATGCAGTTGACATCTATAGTCTCCTTGGTGGGGTGGGGATTAAAGGGGATGTAAATTACTTAAGTAAAATATGCAGATAAGTGTTGCTGGTAAAATAATGTTTCTTGAAAAGAAATACATTGGCAAAAGTAAAGTTCGGGATATAAACCTTTTGCCTGAGCAATCTTTACTAAACTATAAGAAAATGATTATAAAAGCAAATAAAACCTGTCTTATTGGTCAGCTTTTATTTTTTAGATTTAATTGACGCTGTTTTAGTTAAGATGTGCTTGCCAGTTAAACCACTTATTAGCCTAAAGCGTATATAGCATCAATTCAAGCCTAAAAACTGCCGCGAGCAAAACGCCAAATTTATAAAAAACGGCTTGCATAATAAAGCTTACGCAATAAGCTTTCTGACCATCTTTTAGTATAAAAATGCGATAAAATAGCAGGCATCATTGATTCGTTAAAAGCCGTGCTGATGGCATAAGATTTGAAAATGACTTATCAGCGCTTGCTAAGCACTATAGCTAGGTTACCCTGATTTATCTAGTTTATGATTATTATCTTGGGTATTTCATTTGGTTATAGTATAGATATAACAATGGCTTGAGCAGGGTAAACTGGGGTATAATAAGCGTATATTAAAATTATTTAGATAGAAAAACGCTTGATTTAAGCAGTCGCAAAACAATTTTGTAAAATAATAGAACGGAAGATGCCGCGCTTTTTTAAGCTTATGGTGGCATTTATTCTACGGTAAAGAGAAATAGATATGAATTTGCAGCGGGTTGATTTGAATTTGTTGGTACATTTAGATGTACTACTACGTGAAAAAAACGTCACACGTGCAGCTGAGCAGCTCGGCATTACCCAGCCGGCGATGAGTAATATTTTGCGGCGCCTACGTAAGTTGTTTAATGACCCGTTATTGGTGCGCTCATCGGAAGGTATGACGCCGACTGAGCGCGCGCTTGAGCTGCAGCCACGTATTCGTGAGATATTAGCAGATTTGACGCAAGTGCTTGAGCCGCGTACCGAGTTTCGCCCTTATAGTACCTCGCGCGTTTTTCGTATCATGACCTCAGATTATGCTGAGGCGACTTTGGTGCCAAAACTGGTCAAAGCACTACGCTCTGAAGCGCCCAATGTGATTTTGGACTTCTTGACGCCCTCTGATGTTTCCTACCGTGATATGGAGCAAGGTCGCGTAGATTTAGCGATTAACCGTTTTAATGAGATTCCGCAAAGTTTCCACCAAGTATTGGTTTGGCGCGATACATTTAGCTGTTTGTTATCCGCTGAAGGGCCATATGCCAATCGTTTTAATTTAAAAAATTATCTCAAAGCGCAGCATGTTTGGGTGTCCAAAACAGGTATGGGCGTTGGCTTTGGGGTCAATCCAGAAAAATCAGGTGGGCTCGGTTCTATCGATCAGGCATTGCAACGCCTAGGTCAAAAACGCCAAATCAGCGTCTTTACCCGTCACTATCAAATGCCAGCGATGCTTGCCGCCAATAAAGACTTGATTGCGACCTTGCCGACGCGGGTGGCGAGAATGCAGGCCAATAATGACAGTATCATTATGGAAGAGCCACCATTCTTTATCCCTGAGTTTGAGCTGACGATGGCATGGTCGCCATTATTACAGCACCATCCAGCGCATCGTTGGTTACGTCAGCTGATTATGCATGTAGCACGGCAAGTAGTCGCCGAAGAAGAGAATCCGCCACCAGAGATTCCGGTCATTAACCATTTGTTTTAGCACAACTTTTAAAAAACCAGCCCATGATAGATGCGCTGGTTTTTTTATTGCCTCTATTTTTTAGATCAACCTTTTTTAATTTAAAAGCTCCTTAACTCAAAAGATTCTCTAAATTTAGTTTTTTTAAATAAAGCCAGTCTTTATAAGGGTGTCACATTATTAACATCTTAAGTACACTTCTTCATAACTTGTAAAACTACCGCTGGTGCATTTTGTTATGCTAAATGGACATTAAGAAAAAAGACAACTAAAGCGAGCATTGTTAAGTAATTCGATAATATCGACACACTTAACGATAGAGTATTTCTTAGTCATCATGGCTCGTTTATCAAGTATCCATTACAAAATAAGCAAATAAATAAGGACAATTATCATGGCAGATATTACCACTGTGAATCCAGCAACAGGTAAAGACATTAAAAATTACACTTATATGAGCGATGATGAAGTGAACAAAATCATCGATGCCTCGCACGAAGCGTTTTCAAAATGGCGTTTGGTTGGTGCCGATGAGCGCGCCAAAGTCATTAACTCGATTGGCGAGACGCTAATGAAGTATAAGGACGAGCTTGCGAAGCTAATGACTGAAGAGCGTGGTAAGACCTTAGAGGCAAGCTTAGCTGAAGTAGATTTATGTAAAGCGATTTGCGATTTTACCGCGGGTGAAGGCGTTGCTGCTTTAGCTGACGACGAACGCGATATCGAAGGCATTAAAAAAGGCCTGATCAGCTATGACCCTATTGGTATTATTTATGGTATCCAGCCATGGAACTTCCCGGCTTACCAAGTATTTCGCTATACTATTGCTAATTTAATGGCTGGTAACAGTATCCTGCTTAAGCATGCCTCCAATGTGACTGGCTCAGGTCAATTGATTGAAAAAATCATGCAAGAATCTGATTTACCAGAAGGCTTGTTTCGTGCCTTAATTATTAATCATGATCAATCTGAAAAAGTGATCGAGCACGAGAAAGTACGCGGTGTTACCTTAACGGGTAGTGATGTCGCTGGCCGAGTAGTGGCGCAGCAAGCGGCCAAAGTACTGAAAAAGACGGTTATGGAACTTGGCTCGAATGATGCCTTTATTGTGTTAGAGGATGCCGACTTAGACTTAGCAGCAGCAACTTGCGCCCATGCACGTTTATACAATAATGGCGAAACTTGTATTGCAGCCAAACGTTTTGTCGTCGTCGATAGCGTATATGATAAATTCCGAGATTTGGTGATCGAAAAATTCAACAGCTATAAAGTTGGCGATCCAATGGAAGAGTCGACTGACGTAGGTCCGATGTCGAGTAGCAAACAACGCGATACTTTGCACAAGCAAGTGCAAGAAAGCGTGGATAAAGGTGCGACCATTACGATTGGCGGCGAAGTACCTGATAAGCCGGGCGCGTTTTATCCACCAACGATTTTGGAAAACATCAAACCTGATCAACCAGCTTATAAAGATGAGTTATTTGGTCCCGTTGCCGCGCTTATCCGTGCCAAAGACCAAAACGATGCCTTCCGTATTGCCAATGACAGTCGCTATGGTCTCGGCGGTGCTATCTTTTCAAAAGACGAAGAGAAAGCGATTAATTTAGCCCAGCAGCATTTCGATACGGGGATGGTTTACATCAATGGCTATAATTTGGTCAATCCAGGTCTGCCATTTGGTGGCGTGAAGGATTCAGGCTATGGCCGTGAACATGGTGGCTTTGGTATCAAAGAATTTGTCAATATTAAAGCAGTACATGTGGTTGATAAAAAGCCTGCTTAATGATTGAACTGCTTTAATTTATCATTTGAAATGCCTCGTTATTAAGTAACGAGGTATTTTTTTGCTATACAGTCAAAATATCTTAAAAACGCGACGGTATGACTGATATCAATTTTTTGTAGCCTCTGTCTACGCACGCACAGCAAGCAAGAAAAATTGATATCAGCAGTGCGTGATGTATCGATATTACTTTTCACTCACTATATATTATCTTTGACTTAAGCATAAAAAAGCAGAACCCGTTATGGATTCTGCTTTTTAGTTTATTAGAAAAGCTTAAACATCTAACCATAGCTTTAGCGGTAAAGCCGGTAGATAAGATGATTTAGTATCATTAGGTGGATTATCTAAGTCAATAATACCTTTAGCAATCAGTAATAGGGTCCACGGTAAGAGTTGATGCTCACCTTTTTGTACGCGTGCTTGCAGGCTATCCGCAGTGTCTTTGTAATCAACTTCAAGCAGCGCTTGGGTCAACACCGCACCGGCATCAAGCTCGGCGGTGACCACATGAATACTACAGCCATGATGGCGTTCGCCCGCTTGTATCGCGCGCTGATGGGTATCTAGGCCCTTATAAGCAGGCAGCAAAGCAGGGTGCAGGTTAATCATTGGCGCAGGCGCATTATCGATAAATGAGGCGCTTAATACGCGCATAAATCCTGCAAGCACAATCACATCAGGCTGCCAAGCGCTTAGCTGTGCGCTGGCATGGGTTTCAAAAGTTTTGATCCCCATACGTTTGCCGCTCGCAACGTGAGATAAGACGGCAACTGGAATCGCAGCGTCATTAGCGCGTGTGATGGCATAAGCGTCTTCACGGTTACTGATGACGCCAACAATCTCAATCGGTAGCGCGCCAGCTTGCATGGCATTAATCAATACTTGCAGGTTGCTACCACTACCAGATACCAAAACAGCGACGCGTAACGGTTTAGCGGATTGCTTTGCCATGCTTTTTAAATTGTCGTCTGGCATTAACGGTACACCACGGCGTCCGCTTCACGGCTAACCATTTCACCCAATTTCCAAGCGTTTTCGCCTGCATCATTTAAGGTCTTGATAGCCGCTTCTGCTTTGTCTTTAGGTACAACGATGACAAAACCGACGCCGCAGTTAAAGGTGCGGTACATCTCACTTTGCTCGATATTGCCTTGGGTTTGTAGCCACGTAAATAGCTCTGAGAACTGCCAGCTGCTCGTATCAATGCTAGCGGCTAAATTATCTGGTAGTACACGCGGCAGGTTATCGGTTAAGCCCCCGCCGGTGATATGTGACATCGCATGTAAGGCTGAGCTACCAAGGGTATCTTGCAAGGCTTTAATGGCTTTAACATAAATACGTGTCGGCGCCATCAGTGCATCCTGAATAGGCTGACCATCTAATTGCTCATCGCTTGTCGTGACATCAACGCCGCTGACTTCGATGACTTTACGTACCAATGAGTAGCCATTAGAATGCGCGCCGCTTGAAGCAAGGGCAATCAATACATCGCCCTCGCTGACGTTTTCACCGGTGATAACTTCCGCTTCTTCGACTACGCCGACACAGAAACCGGCTAGGTCATAATCATCATCTTGATACATGCCCGGCATCTCAGCGGTTTCGCCGCCAATGAGCGCGCAATTTGATAATTTACAGCCTTCGCCAATGCCCGTGACAACAGTTGCCGCGACATCGACATCAAGCTTGCCCGTTGCATAATAATCTAAGAAAAATAATGGCTCAGCACCGCAAACCAATAAATCATTGACGCACATAGCCACCAAGTCGATACCGATGGTGTCATGACGGTTTAATTGCAAGGCCAATTTAAGCTTGGTACCGACACCGTCCGTACCCGAAACCAACAACGGTGAGGTGTAACCAGTCGGAATACGACAAAGCGCCCCAAAACCGCCAAGTCCGCCCACAACCTCAGGACGAGAGGTGGCTTTTGCCACTGATTTAATACGTTGCACCAACGCATCGCCGGCATCAATATCGACGCCAGCATCTTTGTAGCTTAAAGAAGGCTTGTTACTCATGGTCATCTCACAAATTTTATAAGGAATGAAGGTCGGTCAGTAGAAAAGCGGATCGGTCGTGTTAATTTTGCAGATAGTGCGCGCATTATACCCAAAAATGACCCTTAGCCGCAAAGCAACTTACCAATATTTGGCGGATATTTGCAGAAGAGAGCTAATAAAGCTGTCTTAGGTACAATAAAAAATTAAGAAACAAAAAATGACTGATTTTTTGTTCGACTCTGCGATAATAGAACGCCAAAGTCGTTGGCAAAACCTACGACGATGACGCTGCTAATGACCATGACAAATATAAAGCCGCTGAAGACATATTTCAGTGAACAAACCATTAGACGCCAGAATTTTACATAGACTTAATCGTAGGGTTACCCTTAATGATAAACCAACCAATAGATCCCTTTTTTCGGCGCTTATTTATCGTCGTTGCGATTGTTATAGCGGTATTCTTATTGTATTTGATGATGCCGGTTATCGTGCCGTTTGTCGTGGCTTTTGTACTGGCTTATTTATTTAATCCACTGGTTAAGCGTTTATCAAAATATATCAAGCGTTGGATAGCCATTATCATCGTTTATTCGACGATTACGCTTGGTATGGTGCTGCTGCTTTGGTGGTTAATACCGACTTTATGGCATCAACTGCAAGCGGCGTGGGAATATCTACCCAAAGTATTAAATTGGTATAACCAAGTTGTACGTGAGTGGTTTATCAATAACAGCCGTATTCGTCTGCCAGAACTCGAAGCCAAAGGCTTTTCTGATACTTTGGTTGATTATATGCAGACCAATTATAAATTCGCTGATGCCAGCAGCATGATGAGCCAAATTTTGGTCTCTAGTATGAATTTTATTAATAATACTGGCTTGATTGTACTGGTGCCGATTTTAACCTTTTATTTCCTATTTAATTGGGATCAGCGTCTGCATACTTGGAAAATGGCAATTCCAGCGCCTTATTGCAAAAAGGTGGTTGCCATTGCTAAAGAATGCGATCAAGCCTTGATGGCATTTATTAAAGGTCAATTATTGGTCATGGTATTATTAGGCGTCATTTATGCTGTACAGCTCCAGCTTATTGGGCTTGAGCTTGGTTTGATTATTGGTATGGTGGCTGGTATCGCAAGCTTCGTACCGTATTTAGGCTTTGGTATCGGCTTTATCGCCGCGATTATCGCCTCTTTATTCCAATTTGGTTTAGACTGGACTTATCTAGCCTTAGTGGTTGGCGCGTTTTTGGTCGGACAAGCGGCAGAGGGTTATATTTTACAACCGTTATTGTTGGGCGACAAAATCGGTTTATCGCCGTTATGGGTTATTTTTGCCGTATTGGCAGGGGCAAGCTTATTAGGTTTCGTCGGTATGCTGATTGCGCTACCGGTGTCCGCTGTGCTTAATGTCTTATTCCGTCATTTATACGCCTATTATCAATCGACTGACTTTTATAAAGGCCGTAAACAATTGGCGTTATTCGAAGAAAAATAAATCGCCCAGACATTCTATGAATAATGATAGATTGGGCTTAATGGGTAAAAGACTTGTCAGTCATTTTGCAAATATGTTATATATAGGCGCAGTATTAACGGTATTTACCGTTATTAGGTTGGCTTTGCTAAATGTGAAAGTTAGCAAAGCCAGTTTACAGAATATTAGTCGTTTAGCCTTTTTAGTGATTGCGCTACGCAAACCGAGTTGATGATTCATGGCAGAAGCACAGCTAAGTCTCAATCTGGACATTAAGCATGATGCGAGTCTCAGCGACTTTGCCGGTCCAGGTTGGATGTCTATTATCGATGCAGTGCGGCAGCTACATGTCGGCCTGATAGGTCAGCTGTACCTATTTGGCAGCCCAGAGACGGGCAAGTCGCACTTATTATCCGCCATCTGTGAGTCGTTTATCGAGATGGACAAATCCGCGATTTGTCTGTCATTAAATGAGCTGATTCATACCGATGTCAATGTTCTATCTTCTTTAGAAAATTTTTCCTTGATTGCGATTGATGATTTAGAAGTGCTTGAGCAAAGCAGCCAATGGCAAGAAGCCTTATTTCACCTAATTAATCGTAGCCGAGAAGGACAACGGCAGCTGATTTTTGCCTCCAACAAACCTGCGACCGAATTACCGTTTCAGTTAACAGATCTCCTCACCCGTTTGGCGCAGTCACCAAGCTTTAAAGTGCCAACCGGTCATGATTTGGCAGACCGTCAAGCTTTGCTACAATCTATCTTACGCCGCCGCGGTTGGCAGTTTGATGAGCGTATTATCAATCATTTACTCACCGAAGGGCCGCATCGTATCGGCGCTATGATGGACGTCCTAAATTACATTCAGCCGATGTTTTCTAACCTTGGTCGTAGTAATATATCCAAAGCGGTCATTAGCGATGCGCTGCGCACGATTGATGAGCAGACGCTCGCCGCCGAGCTTGCTGATATCGCCCAAGAAACGCAAGGTGACAATGAGGTCGCTAATCAAGATCAACATACCATGCCGCTCGACTTTTAACCTTTCGTTTTTTGACCTTTAGCTTTTAATAATTAGTTTTTAATGTTCATAGACACGCCCTTTATACCGCTACTTTACTATCCTTGGAATAACTTATGAAACCAAACGCTTCTTTGCTAAAAAAACTGACTGTTGGCTCCTTATTAATTGCTGCAGGCTCAGTATCGATGTTATCGCACGCGGCAGTGACCTTGCTTGTTGATGACCATATCAAAGTGACCGCTATCAATGGGCAAGAAATCCAGCAAAGCCCGTTTCAGCCGCTGACGAAGTCGTTTACCTTAGAGCCTGGTCAGCATGCGATTACCGCTAAATATGATCGTTTATATAACTTGCGCCGTGATGAGCACGATTATTTGCGCTCGGGTAATGTGAGTGTGACGGCAGAATTAAAAGATAATCAGACCTATCGTCTCGTTATGCCAAATCAGCCAGAAAAATATGAAGCAGCAAGAGAGTATGCCAAGCGTCCAACCCTAGCGGTGCAACAGAATAATACGGTAGTTGCCAGTCAGCAAGCTTTGGAAGGCAGCCAAGGTGGTTTGCTATCAGGTTTGGGTAAAACATTGGGTGGTGTATTTGGCGGCGCAAATGATGCTGAGCTACAAAACCAACGTGCCATTGCTGCGTTAGGTCAACCTACTGCCAGCACTGTCAATACAGGTGCTGTGACCACAGTTCAGCAAACGACAAGCGCTGCTGCCTCTACCAGTACTTTAGATCAGTTTATGCAACTTTGGTTACAAGCAACGCCAGCAGAGCGTGAAAAAATACGCCAGTGGATTCAGAAGTAGAATAGGTTCAGCTATTGAAAGAGCTTAACGTTTATCGATTTTTAGCAAAGCGAACACAAAAAAAGCACCTAAATTAGGTGCTTTTTCCTTACTTACTATCTATTCAGTTAATAAACGAATTGAGTGATAAATGGTTTTATGTATTTATCTGTTTAGCCGTTATTTAGCCAAAAAAGCGTTATACATCCAAACCAGCTTTTCTTGTTGTTGTACATACTCATCAACTAAATCGGCTGTACCTTGGTCTTCAGCTCGTTCTGCCAATGCTGACACTTCGCGTTGCTCTTCAATCAGCGCTTGTAGGCCAGTCACCACACCTTGCACACAAGCATTACCGTCTTTAACGTTTTTATCTTCTTGAATGTTGGTATGTTGACTAAAGTCGCTATAAGCATGCAGTGGCGTGCCACCCAAGGTTAAGATACGCTCAGCGATTTCATCAATTTCTACTTGCAAATTGGTATATAGCTCTTCGAACTGTGGGTGCAAGGTGAAGAAATGCTCACCTTTTACGTTCCAGTGATAACCACGTACGTTGATATAAAACATATGATAGCTTGATAATAAGTCGTTTAACTTATCAATCACTTCGCTCATATCTGCTTTTTCTAGACCGATTTGGTTGGTTGCATTATTAGTATTACTCATAATATTATCCTTATAGTTTGAGTGTTGATTTAAGAGATTGGTTATTTTTATAAACTTAGACTTAATCATCTAAGGCAAATGTAGAAGTCTAAGAGTGTAGCAAGTCATATCCTGCATTGCTATGCTCGTTATATATCTTCTACAGGTTTTTAGGTATCTATACCTTGTCTGTTTATGCTTATTATAATAGCAAAGATACTATGATAAGTTAAATTCAATTAATCTAAGTCTGTGATTGATTTGATAGAATTATAAAGTCACAATATCCACGCTATTCATACTATTTTATAAAGCCAACACCTATACAAGTTTAATGCTGAATTATAAAAAACGACTAACCACAGCACTCTAAAAGCCACTTCTTAATTTAAAAGTCACTTTTATAGTTTTGCAGGTGGCTGTAAGTTTTCAGGGTTTAAGCCTTTAACGGCAATGACTTCTTGTAGGTGCTGACGTACGGTATCGATTGGGAATTTTTGCGCTTGTAAACGCTTAGGAATGATTTGGCTGCCCTGTTGACCTTTTAGCTCAAACATCATGAAGATGTAGTCATCGGTTTCATCCCAGCTTTTGACGGCGCTCCAAGGAATAACCGCTTGCTGAGTGCTACCAGCACGCATCTGCATACCGCGCATCTGATTGCTATTAAACATGTCAGGCTGATTGACTGGCATTGCCATGACTAAACCATGCTTTTGCACGCCCAATTTCATCTGACGCATCTCATCAGGCATTTCTTGGTCAGCAACTTGTTTTTCAAACTCTTTTTTGACATACCATTTAAAGCCAAGGGTACGTACCAATAGATAAATGACCACCGCCGCTAGCATAAGCCAAAAGATAATGGTCGAATAACCAGTTAAAAAAACCAAGCCCGCGATGGCTAATATGACGACGACTGCCATAATAATCCACTCTTTCATCTTAATACTCGACAGACCAAACGACGGGCTGGCACTGGCAAATAGCTCATATTGGGCTTGATGAAATTCGGCCTCGGTTAGGTTTAAGGCGACAGGTTGAAGCGTGTAGGGGTACAGGGCCATAAAGGTTTCTCAGATACGTATTTTAAAAGCGTGGGATGAAAAGCGCCAAAGCGAGGCTGCGATGCCATACTTAGCGATGCTTGGCGGAAAGTAGAATAAAGATATGCGCTTATCTTACCGAAAACTGCTCTTAAATGAAACATATAAGCGGGTCTGTCGACCAATAGCTCGGTTATTTTTCAGATAGCATCCTTATTTATACTAAGGTCAATGAGAGAACTTGATGTATAAGAGCATGATGTGACTTTTATTATTTGTTATTTAACCCATAAAGCTTGTGCAAAGAAAGTGCTAGACTGTGGCAAAATATAGCCAAAACATGGTCAAATCTGCTCGGTATTGGTATGATAGTGACTATTATTTATTATTCAGATTGACGTGGCCTTATGGCAAAGCTTTATAGTGGTTTTATAAGGCTTTGCGCGCTATTCTTTGTTTTATCTCATTTATGGCTAGTGATATCTAAGCACTATACTTGGCTACTATTTTCCCTTTTTATTTCTTACTCACTTTTGGCGCTACAGGCAACTATTATGATTGACCCAAAACTCTTACGCGGTGATTTAACGGATTTACAACAGCAGCTGGCCACGCGTGGTTATGCGCTTGATATGGCGTTTTGGCAAAGTATCGAAAACGAACGTAAGTCTTTGCAAGTCAAAACCGAAGAGCTGCAATCGCGTCGTAATGCCGGTGCTAAGCAAGTGGGTGCGCTAAAAAAATCGGGCGCAGATGCCAGCGAACTGTTGGCTGAGATGCAAAGTGTCAGCGGTGAGATTAAGACAGCTGAAGATGAGCTGCGTACCTTGCAAGAGCGTATTAGCCAAGCGGCCATGCAAGTCCCAAATATCCCAGCCGCCGATGTGCCAGTCGGGACATCAGAAGATGATAACGTCGAAGTGCGCAAATGGGGAACGCCGCGCGCGTTTGATTTTGAGATTCAAGACCATACTCATATCGGTGAGACGCTAGGTATGCTTGATTTCGAAGCCGCTGCAAAGCTGACTGGTAGCCGTTTTAACGTCTTAAAAGGTCAGCTTGCGCAACTGCATCGTGCCTTGATTCAGTTTATGCTCAATACCCATACCATCAAGTACGGCTATACTGAAACCTACGTGCCTTATATTGTGAACGCTGAGAGTTTAAAAGGTACGGGTCAATTGCCGAAGTTTGAAGATGATTTGTTTAAATTGACCAATCATACCAATAACGAAGGTACAGATTTTTATCTGATTCCAACGGCCGAAGTGCCCATGACCAACTTGGTGCGCGGTGAGCGTTTGGATATCAAAGAGCTGCCGTTAAAATTTACCGCCCATACGCCATGTTTCCGTAGTGAAGCGGGCTCGCATGGTCGCGATACCCGTGGTCTAATCCGTCAGCATCAGTTTGAAAAAGTTGAGATGGTCAATATCGCTACCGCTGAGCAATCAGATGACTTACTTGAGGCGATGACGGCACAAGCTGAGTACATTTTGCAGCAGTTGAATCTGCCGTACCGTGTGGTCAAACTATGTACTGGCGATATGGGCTTTGCCGCTCAAAAAACTTATGACATCGAAGTGTGGTTGCCAAGCCAAGATACTTATCGTGAAATCTCAAGCTGCTCAAACTGTGGCGACTTCCAAGCTCGCCGTATGGGCACGCGCGTTAAAGATGGCAAGCAAACCAGCCTAGCGCATACGCTAAATGGTTCAGGTTTGGCAGTCGGTCGTACGTTATTGGCAGTGATGGAAAATCATCAAAATGCTGATGGTAGTATCACCATTCCTGAAGTATTGCGTCCGTTCATGGGCGGAGTTGAAACCATTTTAGCTTAATGATTTAGTTTTTTATCTAAACTGCGGGTTGGTTGCTGACTCGCGGTTTTTTCATACGTATTGGTTTAATAAAACTGATACGAATGATTGTTAAATACAAACGCTTCTGTCAGCGCATTTTTAGATTGCCAGATGGCAAATATGTTAATATTGCATGTGATTTTATAGTCTATCTTTTGATGACATCCATTGTATTTTTGTCGTATTTCTGATGGATTGCCCTCTGAGTAACCCTTTCTCTTATGCTCCATACTTTTCATTCGAATATTAGGACACTCTATGCCGACCCCAATTAATGAACGCAAACTTGCCAATGCCATCCGTGTACTGTCGTTCGACGCGGTTCAAAAAGCCAATTCTGGACACCCAGGCGCGCCGATGGGCATGGCTGATATTGCCGAAGTATTGTGGCGCAAATTTTTAAAGCACAATCCTGCTGACCCGCAATGGCACAACCGCGATCGCTTTGTACTATCAAACGGTCATGGCTCGATGCTCATTTATTCCTTGCTGCATTTATCAGGCTATGATGTCAGCGTTGATGATTTAAAAGGCTTTCGTCAGCTGCACTCAAAAACTCCAGGCCATCCTGAACTTGGCTATACGCCAGGGATTGAAACCACAACGGGTCCACTAGGTCAGGGTATTGCCAACGCCGTTGGTTTTGCGATTGCAGAAAAAACCTTAGCAGCGCAGTTCAACCGTGACGGCCATAACATCGTCGACCATCATACGTATGCATTTCTAGGTGATGGCTGTTTGATGGAAGGTATCAGCCATGAAGTTTGCTCATTGGCTGGCACGTTAGGTTTGGGCAAATTGGTCTTTTTCTATGATGACAATGGTATCTCAATCGATGGCGATGTCGAAGGCTGGTTCACTGATGATACGCAAGCGCGTTTCGAAGCTTATGGCTGGCAAGTGATTAAAGTTGACGGTCATGATACCGATGAGATTACCAAAGCCACTGAGCAAGCCATTGCTGAGACCGCTAAGCCAAGCTTAATTATTTGTAAAACGACGATTGGTGCGGGTAGCCCGAACAAGCAAGGCTTAGCCGCCAGCCATGGTGCGCCGCTTGGTGATGATGAAATCGTCTTGACCCGTGACGCTTTAGCATGGACTCATGCGCCGTTTGAATTAGATGATGAAATCTATGAAGCGTGGGATGCTAAAGCTAAAGGCGACGTACAGCAAAAGAACTGGGATGCGGACTTTGAAGCCTATAAAAAAGCCTATCCAGAATTGGCAAGCGAGCTACTACGCCGCTTAAACGGTGAATTGCCAGCGGATTTTGAAAGCCAAGCACAAGCCTATATTCAGCAAACGCAAGAGCAGGGCGGTGATGTTGCCAGTCGTAAAGCCAGTCAAAATGCGATCAATACCTTACAGCCGTTACTACCAGAATTGTTGGGCGGTTCAGCGGATCTGGCAGGTTCAAACCTTACGCTATTTAAAGGCGCGAAAGGCATCGAAAAAGATGCTGATGGCAACTATATCTATTATGGCGTGCGCGAGTTTGGTATGACCGCGATTGCCAATGGTATCGCGTTGCATGGCGGCTTTATCCCTTACGTGGCAACCTTCCTGATGTTTATGGAATACGCGCGTAATGCGGTACGTATGGGCGCACTCATGAAGCAGCGCGTGATTCATGTTTATACTCATGACTCTATCGGTCTGGGTGAAGATGGCCCGACGCATCAGCCAGTTGAGCAATTAACGAGCTTACGTACCACACCAAATCTACGCACATGGCGTCCGTGTGATGCGACCGAATCGGCCAGCGCTTGGGTTGAAGCGATTAAGTCTGAACACAATCCATCAGCACTTATCTTTAGCCGTCAAAGCTTGCCACATCAAGCACGTGATAGTGAGCAAGTCGCTAACATCGCTAAAGGTGGCTATGTGTTAGCGAAAGAGGAAGGTGAGCTACAAGCGATTATCATCGCGACAGGTTCGGAAGTTGGTCTTGCTATGCAAGCGCACGCAACATTGAGCGCAAATGGCGTTGGCGTCCGTGTCGTCTCTATGCCATGTGCCGAGATTTTCGTAGAGCAAGATGCTAGCTACCGTGACGCTGTATTGCCAGCTAATATCCGTGCTCGCGTCGCTGTAGAAGCCGCGCATGTCGATTACTGGTATAAGTTTGTCGGTCTAGATGGCAAAGTCATTGGTATGACGACTTATGGTGAATCCGCGCCAGCTGAGGAGCTATATCAAGAGTTTGGTATTACTACGGAAGCGGTGGTTGATGCAGTAAATAGTTTGGTGTAATAAACCTAACTTAGTTAGCGTTTAAACAAGAAAGAGCTACTAGAGAAATCTGGTGGCTCTTTTTTTTGTGATTAACTTTTGGTTTTGAAATATTATAAAAGCCCTGTAAATAGATTGCTGGGTAGGTTAGTGTCGAAACATAATGCACCATGAGTCGTTAAATGGTAACGCAAAGTTCGACCAGCCGCTCTATAACCAAGCTTGATGTGTTGTTTTATAGTTGACCGTTGTTAGTGTTATATCTGGTTCGCTAATTTAAAGGGAGCTTAAGGGCATGTAGCCGTTTTGTACTGGCACGTTGATTAATAGACAAGGTGCGTCAAAAAGAGCTGGATAAAGTAGACAAGCAGCGTCAAAAAGAACAGGATAAAATTGATAAGAAGATTCAAGCAATGATAGACGATATCAACCAAAAGGCGATAAAAAAGCAAGAAAAAATAGATACTAAAATTCAGAAAAGAAGAAATAAAATAGATAAGACTGGTATAGCAGAAGAGGAGACCATCCCAGATTCTGTGTAACTGCCCTTTAGATTAAATGCCTGCTAATACGATCATCAAACATAATCATAAAGCGATTTAAAGCAGACGTCCAGTTACGAATCGGCATCGACCACCTTGACGATGCCTGCTGGGTTGCTAGGTAGACTACCTTGAATGCTGCCTGATCAGACGGGAACACCTTACGTTTATTCACCGCTGTCCGAATCACGCTGTTTAAAGACTCAATAGCATTGGTGGTATAGATGGCTTTTCTGATATCTTTCGGATACTCAAAGAACACCGTTAAGCCCTCCCAGTTATTGCGCCAAGACTTGATGACATGCGGGTACTCTTTGCCCCATACTTCATCAAAGTGCTCAAGGTTGGCCTCTGCCATCTCAAGGGTATCAGCACCGTAGATGGCCTTTAAATCAGCTGCTACGGCCTTCTTGTCCGTCCAAGGTACGAACTTCATCGAATAGCGCACCATATGCACGATACACAGCTGAACCTGAGCGTTAGGGTAGACCGTATTGATGGCATCAGGGAAGCCTTTTAGGCCGTCTACACAGGCAATAAGAATATCTTGAACCCCGCGGTTTTGTAATTCAGTGAGAACGCCTAGCCAGAATTTAGCGCCCTCGTTCTCTGATAGCCACATACCAAGCAGCTCTTTTTTACCATCAAGAGCAACGCCTAAGGCCAGATAGATCGCCTTGTTGATGATCTGCTTATCTTGACGTACTTTGACGACAATGCAGTCTAAGTAGACGATAGGATAAACACTGCTCAGCGGCCGGTTCTGCCAAGCGGTGATGTCGTCTAAGATATTATCGGTGACTCTTGAAACTAAGCTACTGGAGATATCGACATCGTAGAGCTCTTTAATGCTCTCTACAATCTCGGTAGTGGTTTGACCTTTGGCGTATGAGCGAGGATCAGCAAGTGTCTGGGAGACACTTGCCCGAAGCGCAAGACGTAAGGCTATGCCTGTAGTGAAATATGATCTTGTCATCAAGGCCACTAATACGACTTTGATGCTTACTGACAAGTACAGGCTCAAAGCTACTGTCGCGGTCTCTTGGGGTAGAGATCTCAAGATCGCCGCTATCACTGCGGACGGTCTTTTTAGTGTGCCCATTGCGCTTATTAGGCTTGTCTGCTTTCTCATGCTTAGGATAGCCAAGATGCTCTTCCATCTCAGCTTCAAGGGCAGTATCAATAAAAGATTGCATGAGCTGCTTTTGAAAGTCTTTGATGTCATCGAAGCTTTTCATGCTGCTGGCCATTTGCTCAGCCAGTTTCTTGATATCAGATTGAGTAGTCATTGCTTATTCTCCTGTTAGTGGATTATAAGCAGTTACACAAAGTTTGGGAAATTCTCATGGAAAATTGCCTTTTGAGTTTGAAGCAATGTACAATGATAAGATTAACCCGTTAGGTCAGGTGGCCTAACTTAAATAAAAAGTCTCCGACAAACCCGGTACGGTTCAGATGATGCGTTCTACTACATGGATTACAGTCTTGGTTGGATTGTTCATGTTCCAAAGCTTTTGGAATGTGGCGGCGGCCTTTTGTGTCCATGAACAACAGCCTCAATCACAGCAGAGTTATCATTTTGGTCATCACCAAAATACCTTGTGTGCCAGCGATAGTCGTCAACACGATCATAATGGACAGTCAGAAAACATAAAAACATTCAGTAGCGATTTAGAAATCGGTGAAGATCATCAAGATCATCTACCATCGATGATGCATTTGATTGTACAAAATGAAAAAGTAGATGTGTTTCATCCAAGCTCTGAAGTTAAAGTGAATCCACAATTTCATTGGAAAAACAGCTATCAGGCTCCTGACCTGTTTCAACAAAGCCCACCTCCCGAATTTTCCCCGCTCATGGTGGGGTAGCCTAAAACATTCCCACCACTTTTATTATTTAAATAAGTGGGAAAAATCATGTCTTCACAATCAATTATACTCTTGCGTCATAGCTTGGTTGCTTGTATATGTGCAGCGGCTATGCAATATAGCTATGCTGAAAACGTTACCAGCTTTGAATCCGCTTTAGCAAAAGTACAAAGTTACCAGACTCAAGACAAGCCGTGGCAACAAGTTCAGCAAATATCTGAATTGAATATTCAGCAAAGTCGGTTATGGCAGAATCCAAGTATAAGTTTAGAACAGTCTGGCTTTGGCTCAGGTCAAGAACAGGAATTCAATGTTGGCGTTAGTCAACCTCTAGATCTATTTGGTCAGCGTAAGCTGAACCGGGTGATTGCCAATACCTCGAATCAACAAATCCAATTGCAACAGCAATTATGGAAGGCACAAAGCCAACTGATTGTTAAATTTGCATGGTCGCAATTTGCACTTGCTGAGGTTGAGCAGTCTGCTTATTCAGTACAGTTAAAAACAAGTAAAGCCAATCTGGACAGTGCCCAGAAACGCTATCAGGCAGGCAGTATTGCCCTGGTTGATTTTGAGCGTGCCCAAATTGAAGCGCTAGAAATCCAACGACTTTATCAGCAAGCGATGCTGAATAAACAAGCTGCCGGTCGTCAGCTGTCTAATTTGTGGGGGGGAGAAACATCTTCACATCTTCAATTGAATAAAACCGCTATCCCTTGGCCAGAGCAAAGTCTCCAAACTGTGCAACGGTATATTGCTGAAGGGTGGCTAGAAAAATTCTATGCCTTGAACATTCAGCAATCGGATCATCAAATTGAAAATTTAAGAATTCAGGCACGTCCCAATCCGACTTTAAATGTAGGCATGAAACGTAGCAAAACCCCTAATGAAAGCAACGATACGACTTTAGCAATCGGCGTGGCTATTCCACTGAATATTTTCAATCGCCAGCAATATGCGATCCCGATGGTCCAGCAACAGCAAATATTGCTGAACCAACAGCAGCAGCGTGAGCTGAAGCAACAAATACTCGATATTGCCAACAGCAGGCATCAGCTCAAAGGTTTACGTAGCCAGTTCGATGCCACAACAGCACAAGTTACTTTGGCGACCAAAGTTCAGAGCCGTACTTTACTAGGGTTTCAGGCAGGGAAACTGTCCATTACCGACGTTCAGCAAGCAACCACCCAACTGCAGAATCTTCGATTGGGTCAATTACAAACTCTACGTCAAGCTTGGCAAACTGCCCTAGCAGCTGAGGCACTCAGTATTGGCACAAGTTATGAAGAAATTAGCCGTTCGGATGCCTATACACAACTGAATAAAAAGGCAGTCGAAGCATCGCAAAATTTAATCAATGGGGGAGCACGATAAAATGAACGCCAAGCAAAACGGAAAAATATCCCAGTCTCTCATGATTGTAGTTTTGATTCTGATTACGGTCTTGGTCAGTCTGGCTATTTGGTTAAGTTCAAAAAAAACTGAATCTGAGGGGCAGGGTTATGATGAGGGAAATGCCGAATATTCTGATGAAGATAGTTCTGAAGAAGGACATGCTGAAGAAGGCGAAATACAACTGACCAGCCAACAAATGGTTGAACAAGGTTTAAAAGTTGCTGTTGCATCCACAGGATTGGTTGAAAAGCTGACAACCCTGCCAGGTAAATTGGTGGTGAATACCGATCAACAAGCGCATATATCGCCTAATTTTAGTGGTTATGTCGAGCAGATCAATGTGGCTTTAGGACAGAGCGTGCAAAAAGGACAAACGCTGGCTGTACTAACCGTGCCTGAACTGATCGACCAACAGGCAAATCTGCGTATGGCACAGGTGAATCTGGATTTGGCCCGTAAAGATTACCAGCGCGAACAGCAACTCTGGTCACAGGGGGTTTCTGCCAAACAGGATTACCAGCGTGCCGAAAATGCCTACCGTCAAGCGCAGATTACTGTCCAGTCCTCACAAGCACGTTTAAATGCATTAGGTGCAAGTGGCAATAACAATGGGCGTTTTCTGATTAAAGCACCGATCTCTGGGGTGATCAGTCAAAAAGATATTGTGGTCGGTGAAAATGTGCAACTGGCTAATCAGCTCTTTGTCATTGAACAGCTGAAAGATTTATGGCTTGAGTTTAATTTGCCGAATCAATTCTCAGGTCAACTGCAAGCCGGGCAAAAAATTGACTTTAAAGTGAATGATTCAGATCAAAGCTATAAAGCTACTGTACAAAGCTTAACCTCTCAGGCAGATGTACAAACAGGGCGTCTGGTGGTGCGCGCAAAACTCGATGCGCAAGCTACTGAGTTGCGTTCTAATGTGTTAGTGAGAGTGTTGATTCCGGAAGCTACAGCAAAATCAGCCCTTCGGATTCAAAAGTCTGCGCTGCAAAGTATTGAAGGTGAAGACAGTATTTTCATCGTAGATTCAGAACAAAAAGGTCAAGTCCACTTAAAAGCACAGAAAGTGCAATTGGGGCAGGCTTCAAGTGATGGACAATGGCTTGAAGTGATTTCTGGGCTGACTGAAGGGCAGAAGTATATCGCTCAAGGCAGTTTCTTGTTGAAATCTGAATTAGAAAAAGACGAGGCAGGCCATGGACATTAATTCTGATCTACCAAAACCAGAAGGTTTATTCGAACGAATCATTCAGTTTTCCATACAAAATGCGATTTGGGTGTTGCTCTTTGTCTGTACCTGGATTGCGGTCGGGGTGTATAGCTATCAGAAACTCCCGATTGATGCTGTACCCGATATTACCAATACCCAAGTCCAGATTAATACTCAAGCCAAGGGTTTTACTGCGCTTGAAGTCGAACAGCTGATTACCTATCCCATTGAAAATGCCATGGCTGGCATTCCGGATCTGGAGCTTACCCGTTCCATATCCCGTTATGGACTCTCTCAAGTCACCATTATCTTTAAAGATGGGACTGATATTTATTGGGCCCGTCAGCAGATTAACCAACGGATACAGGAGGCGCAATCTGAGTTGCCTGCACAAATCGCACCGACGATGTCCCCCGTTTCTACGGGTCTCGGTGAGATTTATCAATGGGTACTGAAGGCAGATCCGAATGCGAAAAAGCCGGATGGAACTGCATACACGCCGATGGATTTGCGTGAGATTCAGGACTGGATTGTGCGTCCTCAACTGCAACGTGTTAAGGGAGTTGCAGAGGTCAACAGTATTGGTGGTTTTGAAAAAACCTATGTGGTCTCTCCCGATTTAAACCGGATGCAGCAACTGAATATCTCATTAGAACAACTGCAACAGGCTTTAGCGCAAAATAATGAGAACCGAGGTGCAGGTTATATTGAAGACAATGGTCAGCAACTGACGGTACGTGTACCGGGTGCATTCAATGGGCTTTCTGATATTGAGAACACCATGCTGGGTAGCCCAAATGGCAGCCCAATTCGGGTTGGTGATATTGCGCAAGTCTCTATTGGGCATGATTTAAGAACCGGTGGGGCAACCTATAACGGCAAAGAAACCGTTTTAGGGATTGTCATGATGGCGATGGGTGGAAATAGCCAGACTGTTTCTAAAGCTGTGGATGCCAAGCTTCAAGATATTCAGAATAGTTTGCCTAAAGGGGTAGTGATTGAAACGGTGTACGACCGTACTATCTTGGTTGAGAAGGCGATTAAAACCGTTCAGAAAAACTTGGTAGAGGGAGCAATCCTGGTCATCATCATTCTGTTCCTGTTTTTAGGGAATATCCGTGCTGCCTTGATTACTGCCTGTGTCATTCCACTCTCTATGCTGTTTACCTTAACCGGGATGGCACAGCAAAATATCAGTGCCAATCTGATGAGTTTAGGTGCACTCGATTTCGGCATCATTGTCGATGGTGCTGTGGTGATTGTCGAAAACTGTATCCGGCGTTTAGCCCATACACAGCAACTGTTAAAACGACCTCTCACACAAAGTGAACGCTTTAAGGAAGTTTTTCTGGCTGCCCGCCAAGCACGTCGTCCTCTTATTTTTGGTCAGCTTATTATTTTGGTGGTGTATTTGCCGATTTTTGCTTTAAGTGGTGTGGAAGCAAAAATGTTCCATCCGATGGCATTGGCAGTGGTACTCGCCCTTGTTGCAGCCATTATTTTATCGATCACCTTTGTGCCTGCTGCTGTGGCATTGTGGGTCAAAGGCGATATTCAAGAAAAAGAAAGTCGTTGGATGTTATGGCTAAAAGCTAAATATCAGCAAACTCTTGATATTTCGTATCAATACAAAGCAGTTGTGCTGACTTTTGCACTGTGTTTATTAGTGATTACGGGATTTATCAGTACCAAACTCGGCAGTGAATTTGCACCACAGCTCAGTGAAGGAGACTTTGCGATACAACAGTTACGTTCACCAAGTACAGGCTTAGAAGAGTCTTTACGTATTCAGGAGAATACTGAAAAACTTCTTTTAAAGAGTTTCCCTGAAATTAAGGCAGTATTTGCCAGAACGGGTACAGCCGAGGTTGCAACAGATGTCATGCCACCCAATATTTCAGATGGCTATATCATGTTAAAGCCTCGTTCAGAATGGCCAAATCCTAAAGAAAGTTTAGATGAATTACGTGGCCGTATGGTGACGTATTTAGCCACGATTCCAGGCAATAATAGTGAATTTTCACAACCGATTGAACTCCGATTTAATGAATTGATCTCAGGTGTGCGTAGTGATGTTGGTGTGAAAATCTTCGGTGATGATATGAATGTCCTCAATACTGAGGCGACTAAAATCTCCAAAATCATTCAGCAAATATCGGGTAGCAGTGCCGTGAAAGTTGAGCAGACCTCAGGTTTGCCATTACTGAATGTCGAGGTAAATAAAACTTTGGCTGCACAATATGGTTTGAGTGTGCGTTCAATTCAAGACCTTGTGGCAACCAGTATTGGTGGACAAAGCGTGGGAGAGATTTTAGAAGGCGATCGTCGTTTTGATTTTGTTATCCGTCTTGGAGAGCAAGACCGTAGTGTCGCATCTGTTTCCCAGTTACCTATTCAGCTTCCAAATGGTGGCAGTATTTTATTGTCGGATGTCGCGCAAGTCTCGACCATTGAAGGAATCAACCAAGTCAGTCGAGAAAATGGTAAACGCCGAGTTGTGGTTACAACGAATGTTGAAGGGCGTGATTTAGGGTCTTTTGTTTCTGATGTACAGACACAGCTCAAAGCATACACTTTGCCAAGTGGTTATTGGATAGAATATGGCGGTCAGTTTGAAAATTTGGCTTCAGCCAAAGCACGGATGCAAATCGTGATTCCACTGGCTTTAATCACTATCTTTATTTTACTGATGGCGGTCTTTCACAATGTCAAAGAAAGTCTATTGGTCTTTACCGGGGTACCCTTTGCCTTGACCGGTGGTGTGCTGTTCCTTTGGCTAAGGGATATTCCATTATCGATGTCAGCTGGAATTGGCTTTATTGCCTTATCTGGTGTTGCAGTCCTCAATGGACTGGTAATGCTGACCTTTATTAAGGAATTAAGGGACAAATATCCAGTGCATAAAGCCGTGTGGCAAGGGGCTATTTTGCGCTTAAGACCAGTGTTGATGACAGCTTGTGTGGCTTCACTGGGTTTTGTACCAATGGCGCTGGCAACCGGAACAGGGGCTGAGGTTCAACGGCCACTGGCAACCGTAGTGATTGGCGGGATTATCTCTTCAACATTACTAACTTTGGTGCTGTTACCCGTGCTTTATCGTTGGATAAATGAAAAAAAAGTTTCTTAATCCAATAGATTAGTCGATTTACAGCAGAGATATTGGCTGTTATCCAATATCTCTGCTCATCATAAATAGAATAAGGAAAATATTTTATGTCAGAACATCATGATCATAGCCATGCGGTTGTTACTGAAGAAAATAGTAAGAAGTTAATGGTTGCCTTAGGTTTAACGACTACTTTTTTAATAGTAGAAGTTGTCGCTGCTTTTATTACCCAAAGTTTGGCTTTGTTATCTGATGCAGCTCATATGTTTACTGATGTAGCCGCTTTAGCTATTGCTCTTGCCGCTATCAAAATTGGTAAAAAAGCCGCAGATGATAAAAGAACTTTTGGCTATCAGCGATTTGAAATTTTAGCGGCTCTGTTTAATGCGGTGATGCTTTTTGTGGTAGCAATATATATTGTATATGAAGCTTATCAACGTTTTACGAATCCTGCTGAAATTCAAAGTGTTGGAATGATGATTGTCGCGGTTGGTGGTTTGGTCATAAATTTGATTTCAATGAAAATCCTTTCTGCTAGTGCTGAAGGAAGTCTAAATATAAAAGGTGCATATTTAGAAGTTCTTAGTGATGCTCTAGGATCGATAGGCGTGATTATCGGAGGAATAGTTATTTATTTTACCCAGTGGATGTGGGTTGATACCGTAATCGCTGTGTTAATTGGCTTCTGGGTCTTACCTCGAACTTGGATTTTATTAAAACAAAGTATTAATATTCTGCTTGAAGGAGTTCCTGATGAGATTGATATTGAGTCGTTAAGAAATGATTTATTGAAGCTAGAGGGCGTTGAAGGGATTCATCAGTTGAAAGTCTGGGCTATATCCTCAAGAAATATTCATTTAACTGCTCATTTGGTTGCTCCGAATAGCAATACAGATCAACTCTATCAAAAGGCCTTAGAAGTTCTAAAACATAATCATAATATTACTGAAATTACGTTACAAATAGAAAATACGAAATGTAAGGCACTGTTGCAAATAGAGATTTGAGTCGATGATGTTCCCTTTAAAAAGTACTTAGAGACCGAAAACCCTGTTGATTAGACACACTTCACCCTGAGGCTGACCATAATAAAATGACGATGCTTGTCCTTTACGTAGTGCACGCATGACTTCAATACCTTTAATTGTGGCATAAGCCGTCTTCATAGATTTGAATCCTAATGTGGCCCTGATGATCCGCTTTAACTTACCATGATCACATTCAATGACATTATTTTTATACTTAATCTGCCTGTGCTCAATATCTACTGGACATTTTCCTTCTCGCTTTAATCGTGATAAAGCATGGCCATAGGTCGCTGCTTTATCTGTATTGATGACCCGTGGAATTTGCCATTTTTTCACCGTATTGAAGATCTTTCCTAGAAAACTATAGGCTGATTTACTGTTCCGTCTAGCGGAAAGGTAAAAGTCAATCGTATGACCCCGTTGATCAACTGCACGATACAGGTAAGTCCATCGCCCCTTCACTTTGATATAAGTCTCATCCATATGCCATGAATGTAAATCTGTAGGATTACGCCAATACCAGCGTAAACGTTTTTCTATTTCAGGAGCATAACGTTGAACCCAACGGTAAATAGTCGTGTGATCAACATTCACACCCCGTTCGGCCAGCATTTCCTGCAGTTCACGATAGCTAATGCCATATTTACAATACCAGCGCACAGCCCAAAGAATGATTTCGCCCTGAAAATGCCGACCATGGAAAGGATTCATATGCTGCACCTTTAGCTAAAACAGTCTTCAGCTTACCATTCGTGGTTATTTGCAACAGTGCCCTTACTTCAAAGCCAAAATCTTTCGAGCACCATTAAGCACGAATAAAGAAACCAGGATGCCAATGATTAAGTCTGGGTAAGCTGATCCCGTCCACGCCACGAGTACACCGGCAAATATAACGCCCATATTTACGACAACGTCATTCGCCGAGAAAATCCAACTGGCTTTCATATGTGCGCCATCTTCTCGATGACCAGAAATAAGATATAAGCATGTCACGTTAGCTATAAGTGCGAGCAGGCCAATAACAATCATGAGCGTTGATTCTGGCTCGCTTCCAAACATGAATCGTCTAATGACATCAATAATCACGATGACAGCAAGTAATAACTGAATCCAACCTGCGAAATGGGCTGCTTTCACTTGATATTTCGCAGCTTTTCCGACGGCATATAGCGCAATACCATAAACGGCTGCATCGGCAAACATATCTAGAGAATCAGCAATCAATCCTGTAGACGCAGCAATAATTCCGCTGATGAATTCTATAAAGAAAAGTAGAGCATTAATGCCTAATAACAGTTTAAGTACTTTAGCTTGTCTCACAGGATCAGGTTCATTAGGTATATCGCCTGAAGAAAGCTGTGTTTCATCAAGTTTCGCCCCAAAACCCAGTCCTTCAAGTTTGGCCGTAATTTGCTGACTCCCTTCATTATGGAAGACTTTCAGTTTTCGATTGGGAAGATCAAAAGTAAGACCTTTAACTGCTTCAATATCTGCAAGAGCCATACGGACCATTTGCTCTTCAGCAGAGCAATCCATTTTAGGAATGGTATAGGTACTTGTTTGCTTAGCCTGTTGATTGCTTATATAAGTTTCAGTCTTCACAAGCTTTGCACCAAAACCCAAAGCTTCAAGTTTGGTGGTTATATTTTCATCTTTTTGATTATGTAGAACCTTTAAAGACCGGTTAGGTAAATCAAAGATGAGTTTTTGAACACCATCAATTGAAGATAGCGCCATACGAACCATCTGTTCTTCCGCAGAACAATCCATTTTGGGAACTAAGTATTCACTCATGTAGTGCGAATCTTTTAAAACGTTTTCAGTGCTTAAATTTTCTTTGGGATCAGAACCACAACAGGATTGAGCGGTATCTTCACAACTGTTTGGAGTGTTACAGCAAGGAGATGAAGATTTTTCTTCTTCCTCTTCACCACAACAGCTAGGCGTATTATCACAATTCTTTGAATTGCTTGCTTCTGCAATTGATGGATGATTTTCTTGTTGAGATTTCTTATCTTCGTATGGTGTTTCTTTACTACATCCACAGCCACTCATAGTTATACCCATTAAAAAAATTTATAAACTTTGAATATTAGAATCCCTATAGTTACTATAGAGTCAAGAATCTTTGGAAATACCAACTCAATGCATTTAAAAATTGGTGAACTCTCTAAAAAAACCTCATGTTCAGTATTAACAATTAGGTTTTATGAAAAGGAAGGTTTAATTCCGGAACCGGAAAGAACGGAAGGAAATTACCGCCTTTACGATGTAGGCTATGTTGAGCGAATTAAATTTATTTTGAATTGCCGAACTTTAAATATGAGTTTGAATGAAATTCGTCAATTACTTACCTATAAAGACAAACCTGAGAAAAATTGTTCAGATGTGAATGAATTAATTGACTTACATGTCAGTGCTATCAGAGAAAATATAATCAAGCAACAAAAGCTTATTGAACAATTATCTGATTTAAGAGGTACTTGTGATGGTTTATGTACAATTGACCAATGTGGAGTTTTAAAAAATCTAGCTTGATTATCTAGACCTATGCTTTTTTCAAAAAATCGGCACTGTTGCAAATAACCACGAATGGTAAGCTGAAGACTGTTTTAGCTAAAGGTGCAGCATATGAATCCTTTCCATGGTCGGCATTTTCAGGGCGAAATCATTCTTTGGGCTGTGCGCTGGTATTGTAAATATGGCATTAGCTATCGTGAACTGCAGGAAATGCTGGCCGAACGGGGTGTGAATGTTGATCACACGACTATTTACCGTTGGGTTCAAGAGACCATCCCGAATTCTGTGTAACTGCCCTTTAGATTAAATGCTTGCTGATACGGTCATCAAACATAATCATAAAACGATTCAGAGCAGACGTCCAGTTACGGATTGGCATCGACCACCTTGACGATGCCTGCTGAGTTGCCAGATATACTACCTTGAATGCTGCCTGATCAGATGGGAACACCTTACGCTTATTCACCGCCGTTCGAATCACACTGTTTAGCGACTCTATCGCATTGGTGGTATAGATCACTTTTCTGATGTCTTTAGGATAACCAAAGAACACCGTTAAGCCCTCCCAGTTATTGCGCCAAGACTTGATGACATGCGGGTACTCTTTGCCCCATACTTCATCAAAGTGCTCAAGGTTGGCCTCTGCCATCTCAAGCGTATCAGCACCGTAGATGGCCTTTAAATCAGCTGCTACGGCCTTCTTGTCCGTCCAAGGTACGAACTTCATCGAATAGCGCACCATATGCACGATACACAGCTGAACCTGAGCGTTAGGGTAGACCGTATTGATGGCATCAGGGAAGCCCTTTAGACCGTCAACACAAGCAATGAGGATATCTTGTACCTCGCGGTTTTGTAGTTCAGTGAGAACGCCAAGCCAGAACTTAGCGCCTTCATTCTCTGATAGCCACATGCCAAGCAGCTCTTTTTTACCATCAAGAGCAACGCCTAAGGCCAGATAGATAGCCTTGTTGATGATCTGTTTGTCCTGACGAACTTTGACGACAATGCAGTCTAAGTAGACGATAGGATAGACGCTGCTCAGTGGCCGGTTCTGCCAAGCGGTGATGTCATCCAAGATATTGTCAGTGACTCTTGAGACAAGAGAGCTTGAAATGTCGACGTCATAGAGCTCTTTGATGCTCTCTACGATCTCAGTAGTGGTTTGACCTTTGGCGTATGAGCGAGGATCAGCAAGTGTCTGGGAGACACTTGCCCGAAGCGCAAGACGTAAGGCTATGCCTGTAGTGAAATATGATTTTATCATCAAGGCCACTAATACGGGTTTGATGCTTACTGACAAGTACAGGCTCAAAGTCACCATCACGGTCTCTTGGGGTGGAGATCTCAAGCTCGCCTGTGTCGCTACGGACTCTCTTTTTAGTGTGCCCATTGCGCTTATTAGGCCTGTCTGCCTTTTCATGCTTGGGGTAGCCGAGATGCTCTTCCATTTCTGCTTCTAGGGCAGTGTCGATGAAGGACTGCATGAGCTGCTTTTGAAAGTCTTTGATGTCATCGAAGCTTTTCATGCTGTTGGCCATTTGCTCAGCCAGTTTCTTGATGTCAGATTGGTTAGGGCGTGTCCTCAATTCATCTTGCAATGAATGATAGTACACGCCAGATAAAGCATTGACTTAAAATTACGAGCCAACTTCTCATAGCGAGTGGCTATACTACGGAAGTGCTTGAGTCTCGCAAACATATTTTCTACTAAATGGCGCAGTTTGTATAAATAGCTATCAAACTCTGGATTAGGCTGTTTGGCATTTTTCCTTTTAGGGATGACAGGTACCATATCGTGGGTACGGGCTTTGTCTCTGATGGCTTCTGAGTCATAGCCTTTATCAGCGATAAAGTAATCTGCCTGTCCAATCATGTCAATCAATTCACTTGCAACTTGACTGTCGTGGACGTCACCCCCAGTGATTTTAAAATGGAGCGGATATCCATCGGCATCACAGGATAGGTGTATCTTTGTAGTTGCTCCGCCACGGCTTCGTCCAATTGCTCGATCTTCACCACGCCGAGCTCCACTTGCATGCTGGTGACACCGTATATAACTTCCGTCGATGAATACCCATTCCGTATCAACTTCTTTTCGTAGGCTAAAAAAAATTTCTCCCACAAACCCGTTTTTGACCATCGATTGAAACGGTTGTAAGCGGTTTTCCATGGGCATAATTCTTCAGGTATGTCACGCCAAGGAGCACCTGTACGTAGTTTCCAAAGAATGGCTTCCATCACGTCACGATTCTTATCTTTTCGGTAGCAACCATGTTGTGCCATAGTCACTTGTAGCTGTTCCCAGAGATTATCGGTCAATGCTTGTCTGGCCATCTTTCTTATATACCTCTTATTTTATAAAGTGTATGCTTTATTTTAGAAGATATATACTTTTTTGCCAATTAGGGACACGCCCTAGGCGAAATTCACCTCCACCCTAATGTCGGGTGGAGTCCTCTTTCGCTTTTAGATAGAATTTAAAATTCAAGCCATTTACAGGCGGGCAGGGCTTTGTTTTTGTATGGTGATTGCAACTGTAGATGATACACCTTAGAGCGAAAACGGCAACAAAACTAAATAGCCACTATGGTTATGGTCAGGAGCACAGAATGATGAATGATTTGTGGTAATCTAGAGCTTAGATAATGGCGGTGTAAAAGCTAAGTTTGTAAAGGTAGAAGAACAAGATATTTTTTAGAAAAATAATATTTTTTGAATGTAAAGTCATCGCGTCTAAACGCGTGCTAAATGGGTCATAATAGGAATAATAACCATGCAACATACTGAAGCAAATTTATCAAAAATCAATCCTGCTAAATCTGAACAGGCTAATAAAGCGGCTATGACTGAGCAGCAAGTCCTTATCGCCGGCGGCGGCCATGTCGGTTTGTCGTTTGCGTTGTTGCTTGCTCATCATGGTATCGCTAGCACTCTGCTAGAGAAAAACAGCTATCCAACCATCAGTCCAAATGACGACGCTAAACGCACGCATTATTTAGACAGTCGAAATACCGCACTGTCACGGCGTACGGTACAGATTTATCAAGAGATTGGGCTATGGGATGAGCTACAAAGTCATGCTTGTCGCATTGATGCGGTAAAAATTAGCGAGCAAGGTAGCTTTGGGCGCGCACAATTAAATAAAGCTGAGGAGCAAGTCGAGTCATTTGGGCAAGTGATGGAAAACGCGTGGCTTGGGCGTAAGTTGTTATTGGCTGCCCAGCAGGAGCCGCTGATTACGCTGATTGATAATGCCAATGTGATAGCCGTTAGCCAACAAAACGATGGCGTGACGTTAAGCTTTAGCTATTACGGTGAAGAAGAGCATGAGCAGCAGTTGCAGGCCAGTGTTTTGGTTGCCTGTGATGGTCGCGACTCTACCGTGCGTCAATTGTTAAATATCGGCACTACGACTTATGATTATAAACAAACCGCTATCGTTGGGGTGGTAGAGACCGATCAGCCACATCAACATATTGCTATCGAGCGTTTTAGTCCGGCAGGTCCGCTTGCAGTGTTGCCATTGACCGATCCAGAAGGCGACGGCAATGATGAGTACCAAAAAGGCTATCGACGCTCGGTAGTTTGGGTTTGTCCAACGGGTGAAGAAACGCAATATTTAGAAGATGATGCGCATTTCTTGGCAACCTTGCAGCAAGCCTTTGGCACGCGCGCTGGCACGTTTAAAAAAGCCGGTCGCCGCGGCGCTTATCCATTGACACGGGTTTTGGCAGACAAACAAGTCGATGGTCGCTGCGTCATCATGGGTAACGCGGCTCACACCTTACATCCGGTCGCTGGACAAGGGTTTAATCTATGTATGCGTGATGCGCATGTACTGGCGCAAATGATGAATCGGCAGGTGCTCAAAGGTGAAGATATCGGCGATCCAACTTTGCTTAAACACTATGAAAAAGCCCGTCAAACCGATCAAAAACGCGTCATTCGCTTTTGTGATGCAGTAGTACATGGCTTTACTCATCCTAATCCAGCGGTGAAACTGGCACGTAACGTGGCTTTGGTTGCCTTTGATAAACTGCCAAACATTAAGCCATTGATTGCCAACTATGCGATGGGCTTAAAATCTTAGTTCAACATACTGGTAAGTTATTAAGCAAATAAAATCCAACATTTCAGCTGCTGCTAAACCACATAAATATGAGCGGATAGCATGAATAACGCGACAAAGGATGTTTTATGAAAAATAACCATACGCTCATTATCGGCGGCGGTATCGTCGGTGCAACCCTTGCGCTAAAACTGGCACAAGCTGAGATGCCAGTGACGCTTATCGATGCCCGCCCGCAACGTAGCGAGGCAGATTGGCAAAAGGTGCTTGGCAAGCGGGATGCGCGCGTTTATGCTTTAAGCCTTGCCAGTATTGGTTTGCTAAAAGACGTGGGCGCTTGGCAAAAGATAGCGGCATCAGAGCGCAAAGCCGATTATACCCAAATGCAGGTGTGGCAGTTAAACGGTCGCGGTGAGTTATTGTTCGGCGATAGTGATGATGCTAATAATAGTAATGACGGCAATAACAGCAATCAAAACTCTGAGCCAAAAATGCTCGGTAGTATGGTTGAGCCCGCCGTTATCGAATACGCATTATGGCAGCGTTTATCTGCATCTGATGTCAGTCAATATTTAACCGTTATCGATGGGCAGAAGGTTGTCGATATGGACTGGCTTGGTAGCGCGCAAGGTTACCGTGTGACGCTAGATGACGGCACGGTGATTGACGCACGTTTATTGGTGGGTGCTGACGGTCGCGGCTCGTTTGTGCGTAAGCAGGCAGCAATTGAGCTCGATGTGCTTGATTATAACCAAACCGCGATTTGCTGTGCCATTCAAACTGACAAGCCGCACCGAGCAACCGCCCGTCAAGCCATGCTACCAACTGGTACGTTGGCATTGTTGCCGTTAGCTGATATTTCTGATGAAGATAAAGCCAATCCAGAGCATTGGCAGTCGATTGTATGGACATTGCCCCGCAATCAAGCACTGGCATTGTTGGAAGAAACGCCGCGCTATATCGCTGATAAATTGGCTGCTGCCAGTAATTATGAGCTGGGTGCTATCCGCGAGATTGAATCCATCGCCAGCTTTCCGTTGGCCGCGCAGCAAGCAAAAAGCTATGTCGCCGATAATCTAGTCTTAATTGGGGACGCCGCACATGGTGTGCATCCGCTGGCAGGTCAGGGATTGAATTTGGGCATGCTCGATGTAAAGGCATTAAGTGAGCAACTGACCCATGACTATGCGCGCAGTGGCAATAAGCTGTGGGGTACGAACCAAACCTTGCGTAGCTATGAGCGTCTGCGCCGTCCGCATAATAGTCTGATGATGCACAGCTTTTCGGCGCTTAATTGGCTGTTTGCAGGTTCCCTTGCGCAGATGCGTCCGATTCAACAAATTCGTAATGAAGGTATGTATCGCGTCAGCAAAATTAAACCATTGATGCGTCTGTTTGCTAAGCAGGCGAGTGGGGTTTAGCGTTCTAGACTTAAGGAAGAGTAAAGTATGAACGTGAAATTACGGACAATAACGCTGATGATGACAGGCGTTTTAGCACTGACAGGTTGTCAAACTGCTGACCTGTCTAAGCAAACAAGTCAAACTATCAACATGCCAACGGTTGTGGTTAATGTAGATAGCGACGGTGATGGCGTTCCTGATGACATCGACCAGTGTCCTGCTACGCCGTGGAATGTAGTCATCGATGAAAGAGGCTGTCCTTTAGCGCCTATAGGGGTAGGTCTAAGAATGGAATATCGTGCTTTTTTTGACAAAGACAGTAGTAAGCTTTTGCCAAAGTACCAAGATGAACTGGATAAGGTCGGTATGAAAATGCAGGAGTACAAAGGCGCTATCCTATGGGTTGAAGGTCATAATTCAAGAACGGAGGTTGATAGCGCCGATTTAAACAATCCCAGTCCGTTAGCGCAAGCTCGAGCTGATAATGTTAAAAACTATTTAATTTCAAAGTTTAACTTCGCTCCTGACCGCATCACTACGATTGAGTATGGGGCAAATAGACCGATTGCGCCATCCGATACTGAAGAAGGCAATATGCTTAATCGGCGAGTTTATGCGCTTGCGACTGAACCTGATAAATAAAAAAAGTAGTTTTTATTAAAAGGACAAAGTAATCATTAAGAAGGACCTTACCATGACATCAAAAGCGTATTTAGCCATTAGTATTTTTAGCAGTGTTTTTACGTTATCAGCTTGTCAAACTGCGCTGCAATCGGTAACGGCTGATCAGCAATCGCCTATCGTAGCGCCCGTCGTTCCGGCAATTTTGGATTCAGACGGCGATGGAGTGCTTGATGATATAGACGAGTGCCCTGACACGCCACCTAACGTAGTAGTTGATGCTAAAGGCTGTGAAATAATAATTGAGGGAGGTGAGGCACTGGAGATGGAATTACGAGGATTTTTTGCACCGCTGAGTAGTCGATTAATTAATACATATGATAAAGAGTTTGCAAAAATTGAAGAAAAGCTTAACGAATATCCAGATGCTAATGTTTTTATCTTTGGGCATTTGTCATCGAATGAGCTTGCATTATCAAAGACCAATGACAACTTATCACGCCAACGTGCACTTACTATTAAAAACAGACTTATAACCGAGCATCATATCGAATCTGACCGTATTACTACTTATGACTGCTTAGATCGGTATCCTTCTACCAATATAGATCTGAGTTATGATGATCCTGAACAGATGGAATCCAAAAACAGAAGAGTCGTTCTTAAGGCAAGTAGACAAGTCAAAAATTTATCGAATCTAAAATACGCGAGTTATACAGAGAGTTATGGTAAGTACGCCAAGCACTGTGAGCTCTTTGAATAATAACGACTGATTTTCATCAACCTTTAAAACTTAACCTTACCCCAACGCCGAAAACAGTACCATCAGCACTGGCGAGACAATATTAATAATAAAACCAAAACTAATCGCCAGTGGTACGACTTTTAACCCGCCAGATTGTTGAATAATAGGCAGGGTAAAGTCTAAACTGGTCGCGCCGCCAAGACCGACCGCTGCTGATGGATATTTGCGCATAAAGACGGGGATAAATAATAGCGCAAAGAACTCACGTATTAAGTCGTTAAATAGCGCCACACTGCCCCAAACGGCGCCATAAGCATCGGTCATGATAATCGCTGATAGCGAATACCAACCAAACCCTGATGCCAGTGCCAAGCCTTTCGTCCATGATACATCGGTAAACATCAGCGCGAAAACAAGTCCGCCAACCAGAACTGCTAGTGTAAAGATGATACTCATCTCGACACCACGTTTATTGAGTAGTACTTCTTTAAGGGTAATTCCCGAGCCTTTCAAGCCAATACCAACCAGTAAAATTAATACCATCAGCATTGCGGTCATGGTGTTTTCAGGTGGCATATAATCGGCTGGCAAAAAATAGCCAATCACCATACCAATCGCCACGCAAAATACTTGTGCCAAGCTGCCGCGTATACTAACGCGGTGCTCTTTAGATTTGACGCTAGGTTTTTTGGCATGCCATGGACGCAGACGGTCAAACAGCATCAAGGCAAATAAGCCGGTGCCAATCGTTAGTATCGACAATATAGTGACATATAGCGCAATTTCACCTATTTGACTGCCAAGCCCTTCCACTTGCGACAGCTCAATACCAATCAAGGTGAGGATAATAAAGACCAAATAAGACAAGCCTTTATCGGCAAGCTTAGTCATGGTTGGGTTTGAGGGAATGGCAAAGCCAATAAACATTGGCATTAATACCAAAACAAGGGTAATCAGGCTTTGCATGTCGGCAGACTCGTCATTTTTAAACAAGGCGTTTTTGGGAGGGCATTTCTCAGAAGCTGGGGATTGTATCATATTAGCTCGTAAATATGGCTATCAGCACATCATATTCATCGCAAAATATGACGGTTGTTTGAGTAGTAAATGACCTCTAAGTGGCTGGTTATTCTTTACCTGACAAACTTTTGTTGCTACATTGAAGGCATCAAACGTTTTGGCACGTATTATGTCGCTATATCAACTCAAGTCTCAATTCCAAGATCAATTGCGTCCTATAAGCGATACTCTAGCTGGGCAAGGTGTTACCGCCAACCAAGTGACGGTTTCAGCAGTATTGTTGAGTGTGGGAACGGCCTATGTGATAGCTAAGCCCGCAGCCAGAAATCAAGCGCTATGGCTGTTAATGCCGTCATCATTGTTTGTGCGTATGGCGCTCAATGCTATTGATGGTATGATGGCGCGTGAGCACGGGCAGGCATCCAAACTTGGTGCAGTGCTTAATGAATTGGGCGATATTGTTGCCGATACAGCATTATTGGCCAGTCTGTTGCCGCATATTGATAATCAAGAAACGCCCGTTGGGCTGATAAATATCGCAGAAAACCTATCTCACAGTCAGCGCCATATTGTCGGTTTGATTGGTTTTAGTATTGGTACCGAGCTACTGGGCATAGCCAGTAATACAGCGCTAGGTACTCGAGCCAACCATGGGCCATTAGGCAAAAGTGACCGTGCTTTTTTGCTGGGTGTGCTTGGCATCTTGGTTGGTGTCAAAGTACCGTTATCGCTATCACCTATAAGAATAGGGCAGCTGTGCCTACTGACAGAAGCAATGCTCTTAAAAACTTGCCTCAATCGCTTGCGTTATATGGTGAATTTATACGTAATGCGTAAACCGCCAGTGCCTAAATCAACACTGAGTGCCTTAAATACTTGTCATCATTCAAACATTTCCAACCATGCTGAATTTTCTCCTAGCGTCATTGATGGTTTCATCGCTCATAACGCTTTACCTCATTCTTCTACTAATGCTTTTCTTTTGGAATCCAATATTATGTCAGCGACCTCTAATAGTGCAGAAAATAAAATAAATCTGCTTAACGATAGTAATCATAAAGACCCATCCCAAAAGACGTCATCAAAGAAACTCTCATCAAAGCAACCTTCATCAAAGCAGTTCTCACCCAAAACTATTCATGGTGAAAGTAGTTATAACGCTTATGATGGCACGGCAATATATTATCGTTACTGGCTGACGATGCCTCTAGAGGCTATAAAACAAATCAGTCAGCAACACACACAACAGCGCCAAGTCATTCTGTTACATCGTGGTCATGAGCATTCAGGACGATTGGAAGAGTTAGGACAGCAGTTTGCTGCGGCTGGCTATCAGGTATTTGCTTGGGATGCACGCGGTAATGGGCGCTCAGGCGGTATCAAAGACCATGCCGAGAGCGTCACCGAGCTAGAGCGCGATTTAAACGACTTTGTGCAATTGGTCGTTGCTCAAACTGGCATTGCCATTGACGATACTTTACTCATCGCCAGTAGTATCGGTGCGGTACTCGCGGCAGCATGGGTACATGATTACGCGCCCAATATCCGCGGGATGATTTTGGGTACACCTGCATTGAAGATTCGTTTGTATCTACCCTTTGCCATACCGTCGTTAAAGGTGGCTCGCGCGCTTGGACTGATGTCACGCGTGAGTAGCTACGTCAAAGCGCAAGTGCTGACCCATGATAAAGACGCACAGCACGCCTACAATGCCGACCCGCTTATCTCCAATAGCATCTCGACTGACTTGCTCATTGATACTCATGCGACGGGTCAACGCTTGCTCGATGATGCTGGTGCCATTACCGTACCGACGTTTGTATTGTGCGCAGGCAAGGATTATGTGGTCGATAAGCAGGCTGAACGCGATTTTTATGACGCGATTAATACGACTACTAAGCGTTGGCAATTATATCCAGACAGCTATCATGCGATCTTTCATGAAACCAATAAAGCAGACGTCTTCGCTGATTGTATCGAGTTCGCTGAGCAGGTATTCAGTACGGACGTTAAAGCATCGGATTTGAGCGCCGCTCATCTAAACAGTGCCAGTAAGGATAAGGTTGATCGCTTAGCGATTAAACCTTTTAACCCAAGCTTTGCCATTACCCGATTTGCCATGCAAAAATTTGGTCATGTCAGCGATGCCATTGCCACAGGGCTTGCGCATGGCTTTGATTCGGGTCATTCGCTCGATCATGTCTATTACAATCAGCCGAGTGGTCAGAATAAATTTGGTCAGGCAGTCGATAAATTTTATCTCAATAATATCGGTTGGCAAGGGATTCGTATCCGCCGTGAGCATATATTAGAGCTAACACGTCAAGCTTTAGCAGATATTGAAAATAAGAACCAAAATAGTGCTAAGTCATACCAACCAAGATTGCTAGATATTGCTAGTGGGTATGGCTTTTATGCGTTTGATTTGTTGACAGAATTTGCAGACTTGCATGCTGAGCTACGTGATTATGAGCAGCATAATATTCAAGCGTTACAGTCGAAAGCGCAGCAGCTAGAAATTACTGATCGCGTGATTGCCTGTCAAAAAGATGCCTTTGACCCTGCCAGTTATGTTAATGAGCAGAAAGAGACTGGCAGTGCCGATGAAACAAAGTTCGATATCGCCATTGCCTCTGGTGTTTTTGAATTGTTTTCTGACAATATGCTACCAACGACGGCTTTGGCAGGCATTTACGATAGTTTAAAATCTGGTGGTTATTTGCTTTATACCAATCAGCCTTGGCATCCTGAACAAGAATTTATCAGTAAAACCTTAAACAATCATCGTGGCAGCAGTTGGGTGATGCGTTGTCGTTCACAAGCAGAGATGGATCAGTTGGTTGAGAATGCTGGCTTTCAAAAAATAGCGATGCGTATTGATCGCTTTGGTATTTTTACCGTGTCATTGGCAATTAAAGTCGCCTCAACCAATCATGAATAATACGCATGCCAAACCCTATGAGCGTGTACAGCTTTTTTCAGGGGGCGGTTCACGTTTTGGCTATTATTTAGGTAGCTATGCAGCATTGGTGGCTCATGATTTGACGCCGGATATGATTGTTGGCACCTGCGGTGGTAGTCTATCGGCTTATTTGGTTAATTTAGCGCCCGATCCCAAGGATTTGCAGGAGCTCATGTGCAGCCGTGAGTTGTATCGTGTCATTACTGCCATCAGACATGTCGCGCCAGCCGAAGCAAGTAAGCGATTAAAAATACGTTGCATGACTCAGGCTTTCAAGCGCTGGCGACTCACAAAACAAAAAGCTAACGGACAAAGACAGCAGCAAGCAGATAACTATGAGCGGATTTTAGATGAATTACAGCAGCTAGCGATATTTCGAGTCGATAATGAGGAACAATGGCTTGACGAGTTGTCTGGTTTTTCTCTCAAGCACAATAATAATTTGTTTAATCCTACCGCGCCAGAGATAGCCATTATCGCCAGCCGCCTGTATCCAACAGCTAATCAAGGGACTACTGCTAGTAATTCTGTTCACAATGATTTTAGGCTACAAGAATTATTATTTGCCCCGCCGCGATTGGCAGTATTAGATCTCATTGCAGAAAAACTGAATTCACCGGCTCATACATTTGCTAATGGACGTATAACTCAGTCTGTCAGAACGCTGACCAAATGGGATTTTGCCCCTGCGATTCGTGCTTCTATGGCAGATATGTATTACCTACCACCGACGCATATCGCAGCCCTTGGTTGGTGTTTAGGCGGAGTGATTAATCTCACACCCATTGAGCTGGCGTGTCAATTGGGTCATAGCGTATTTGCAGAAACCAAGGCGGGTTATGATTCATGGCTTGCCGCACCAGCCATTCAACGTGTTTTTGGTTTTGACCCCAACGAGCGTTTGGCACAGGTGCAGGGTTTTGATTCAACAGAAACGCTGCCACGCGCTGATTCTGTTGAAACCAGTCCTCGAGTGAATCAACTACATTGGTTACCTTTTGCAGATAATGCTCAGCAGTTGGCAAGGCAGCATGTACAAAAGCGTTTTAACATCAGACAAATGACCGTTGAGCTGATTCACAGTGACTATGATGGCTTTGTACAGCAAATGCAGGCGCAATGGCAGTATGGCTATCAGCGTACCACTGACTATATACAACAGCACGGGCTATGAGTTCGCAAATGAAAGACCTTACACAATCTACTTCAGCTCATAAGTCATCGCATATCATCGTTTTCGGCGGTACGAGTGGACTTGGTTTGGCACTGGCGCTGCATCATCAGGCGCTTGGCTGGCAAGTGAGCGTGGTTGGTCATAGTATGGAGAAGATAGATAATACCAATAGTCAGCATCCTAACATTATTACTTATTGCTGTGATTTGACTGATAACGTGCAAACACAAAGTTTGTTAGAGAGCTTGTCAAATATCAGTTTTCAAAGAGTGATTTATAGTGCGGGTAGTTATACCAATGAGCGTGTTCACCATCTGAGTCAAGCGGACAGCGATCAAATGCTAGCAATTAATCTGCAAGCGTTTGAGCAGGTTTTTAGATGGGCAAGTGAGCAATTAAGGCGGCAAAGCTGTGCGTTGGATTTCAACGAAAACAGCAGCCTAAGCCTAATTTGTATTGCTTCTATCGCCGGTACAATGGATTATCCTTACGCCAGTCTTTATGCCAAAAGCAAACGCGCGATGATTGCCAATGCTAGCGCCTATCGTGCAGCACTTGCGCCTTATGATATCCAAGTAAACTGCATCGCCTCAGGCTATATCGATACCCAAGCATTACGTGATTTAAATAATGGTGATGCTAGCCATAAGCCATTCATAATAAAAACACAAACGGCGGTTGAGAAGATTATGCAGGCAATTGATAAAGATATTGAGCTGGCCATATTTCCACGCTCTATGGGCTATATCATTCGGGCGCTAAACCATTTACCTAAGCCTTTGCTTAACTGGATATTGCGTAGTAAATTGGATAAAACCACTTGATAACAGCTTAGCCAAGCAGCCAATAAAACAAGGTAAATAATGGCACACCAATCAGCAGACTATCTATTCTATCCAATACGCCGCCATGTCCAGCGAGCATAGTACCCGTGTCTTTTACTCCGTGCTGACGTTTAAAGGCGGATTCTAATAAATCTCCAGCGATACCACTTACCGCTAAACCATAGGCGGCCAATAAGCAAATCCACCAGCTAAAAGAAGTGAGCCAGATGCCTAATAGTGTGGCCAATATCGCTGCTAATACACTGCCAAAGAGAGCACCTTCGATACTTTTATTCGGGCTGATGGTTGGAGCAAGACCGCGCTTAAAGATTTTGTGACCAAGCAATCGTCCGCATAGATACTGGGCAATATCATTAAATTGGCTGGCGAATAATACAAAAAACAAAATGCCATATTGTTCGCGCTGCCACGTTAATTGTTGTAAGGCAATCAAGCTGATAATCAATGCGGTAAAGACAGAACTAAACAGCAAGTCTAGGAATTTTAAACGTGTATAGGCTCGCTTAGAATCACAAGGGGTTTTGATAAAAGGCTGAGTATTTGGTTGCAAGCCACGCGCTTGAAGTTTACTAATAAGCCTAGCTTTACTAGGTAGGTGCCATAATCGTTTAATCTCGTAGCCGCCACGCACACCAATTAACAAGAAAAAAGCGATCAGCAACCACTGATAGGGGTATGTGCGAGAGTGTAGGTGTTGACTATTATCAGTTATCTTAGCGATAACATAACAAGCGCAAAGCGCTGCTAACATGAGCCACCATGAGCGTGCTATCAAGTAGATTTTCGGTAAGCGCTGACGCAAGCTAGGTAGGGCAAGCATAGCCCAAACCGAACTCACGACTATCATTAGAACCATCACAAACCGTAAGTCAGAAGCCATGTTTTTAGCACTTTGAGGTCGATAGAGAACGGTAACCCACCGTTTTTTTTATGGCTGAAGTGGCAACGCTTAATTGCTGTTAGGCGTTAGCAACTGTATATACCGATTCAGCCTCTGTATCATCGATTATAGGCTGAACCAACCAATCGATACCACCCTCTTTCAACTTTGATAATGGTTCAATCACACTGGTCCGAGGTGTGCTCGTTAAGTTGGGATAGTCTTTTCGGTAATGGCCACCGCGGCTCTCAAGTCGTTGATAAGCGGACTCGATAACTAAGGTCGCTAATTGCAACTGTCTGGCTAACTGAAAGTAGGGCAGCTCATTTAGAATAGTAGGGTTATCTTTATTATCGATATCTAACTGATTAGAGTCATAGCCGTTAAGCTGCTGTTGCCATTGCTGTATTTGCAAAAGTGCTTGTTCTAATTGTTTAGCATCCCGGGTAATGCCCATATGAGACGTCATCAAAGCTTTTAATCCTGCGGTTATTCCAGTGATATCAGCATTTATATTGACGTGGATGTTGTGATTGTCATTTTTATTACAGTTACTTTCATATTCAACAGACGATGGCAAAGTAATGCGCTGACTATTTTTAAGCGTTGGCGCTGTCCACGTATCATAGATTGATTCATTTAAATCAGAATCAGGTAAAGTTGTTTCTAGCGTTCCTATTGCTGCTAAATAACGCGGTAAATCAGCAGCGATATTGCGCCCAACCACCACACATTCCAACAATGAGTTACTTGCTAAGCGGTTTGCTCCATGCAGACCTGTATAAGCGACTTCACCCGCCGCATAAAGTCCTACCACATCGGTTACGCCATTGGCATCTGTGACCACACCACCACAACTATAATGAGCGGTCGGCGCAACGGGGATAGTGTGTTTTGTAATATCAATGCCAAGCTCGAATAGGGTTTTATAAATCTGCGGAAAATGCTCGCGCAAAAACTCCGCTGGCAAATGACTGACGTCAAGATTGACATAACCAAGCCCATTTTGATTAATCTGCTCAGCGATGGCACGGGCAACAATATCTCTTGGAGCTAGTTCTGCGCGCTCGTCAACCTCTAGCATAAAACGCTTACCTGTCTGCGGGCAATATAATCGTCCACCTTCACCGCGTAGTGCTTCAGATATTAGAAAGCTACTGTCATCTAAGGCCAAACCAGTTGGGTGAAATTGGATAAATTCTAGATTTGCCAAGCGGCAGCCGGCTTGCCATGCCATCATCACGCCATCGCCGACACAGACGTTCGGCGCGCTGGCACGCTTAAATAATTGCCCTAAACCGCCACTGGCTAAGACAACAGCACGGCTATGAAAGGTGAGTTTACGTTGATTGAAGTGATCAAAAACAAGCGCACCTTGGCATTGCTTATTTGGATTGGCGCTATTTGTTAAAAGTCTCAACGCTTCATGAAACGGTAGCACAGTAATGTTGCTTGCCGCTTTTACCTTGACTGTTAAAGCTTCCATCACGTGGCGACCAGTTGCATCATCAGCGTGGGCGACCCGCCGACAGCCATGACCGCCTTCTTTGGTTAAATGCAAATTACTGGTCTGTAATGCTGCTAAAGGATTTGCATTATCATGCTGCTGTCTTTCCTGCTTAGGAATCAAGGTAAAGGGCACGCCTTGCTCACATAGCCATTGTACGGCTTGCTGTCCCGCGCTTAAAATGCTGCTGGTATTGTCAGCTTCGCATAAGCCTGCGCCTGCAATGAGCGTATCAGCGATATGGTCAGCGACACGGTCATTCTTATCTAGACTGGCTGCAATTCCGCCTTGCGCATAATGGCTTGAGCAAACCTCCAATGCCGCTTTGCTGAGTACCGTAATATTTAGAGACGTTGGTAAGGCAAGAGCAGTACTTAAACCGGCAAGTCCAGCGCCAATAATAAGCACGTCTGTCTGTATAATATCTGTAGAATTATAAGTATTTACCTTATCCGCTGACTGTGCCTCGCTCATATTAGGCCGCTCCGACATTGGCAAATAATTCGCGGTCTTTGACGATATCTCCGCTCGCGGTCACCCGTTGCTTTTGCGCTTCGGCAAAATCAAGCATGCGTTGTAATGGTTTTCTAGCTGCTGCTGCAAGCTCAGGCGTCATGAGCACTTCGCCGCTACGATTGGTCAAGCACTGTTCAATACCTTGCAGGCCATTCATTGCCATCCATGGACAAAAAGCACAGCTTTTGCAACTGGCGCTTTCACCAGCCGTTGGCGCCGCTAAAAAGCGCTTGTTTGGCGAGCGCTTTTGCATCTCGTGTAAGATGCCCAAATCGGTAGCGACGATAAAGGTCTCAGCATCCATCTCATACGTTGATTGCAACAGCTTACTCGTCGAGCCGACCACATCAGCCAGTGCTACGACGCTATCAGGTGACTCAGGATGTACCAATACTTTGGCGTTTGGGTGTTCTTCTTTTAGTTGCAGCAGCTCGGTCGCTTTAAACTCATTATGCACGAGGCACGACCCCTGCCAGAGCAGCATATCCGCGCCAGTTTCTTGCGCGATGTATTTACCCAAATGGCGATCAGGACCCCAAATAATTTTTTCACCATTCGCATGCAAATGGCGAATGATATCGATGCCAACCGACGAGGTTACCACCCAATCAGCACGGGCTTTCACAGCAGCACTTGTATTGGCATAAACCACCACTGTACGCTCAGGATGGGCATCACAAAAGGCAGAGAATTCATCAGCAGGGCAGCCCAAATCAAGTGAGCATTCAGCCTCCAAATCTGGCATCAGTACCGTCTTCTCCATACTCAGTATCTTTGCTGATTCACCCATAAAGCGGACACCAGCGACGACCAAGGTTTGCGCACTGTGCGCTTGTCCAAAGCGCGCCATCTCTAGCGAATCACCAACGCAGCCGCCGGTTGCCAAGGCCAAATCTTGGATAAAAGGATCAACATAGTAATGCGCAACCAATACCGCATTATGCTCTTTTAATAGCTGCTTAATATTCTCTTCAACCGCAAGTCGTTCCGCACGTGGCAAATCCGCTGGGATTTTCGCTTTGGCGTATTCGATATTCATCTGAGTGGCAATGCGATTATCAGTGCTCATGATGGGCGCGTCGTATGGATAAGTTTTCATAAGTGCAAACCTTTGCTGCGATAACGGCAAACCAATAGCCGCTAAAAGTGAGTCAGTTAAATGTGGTTAAATAACAAGTTTTAATAATTATGCTCATTTTGAGCATAAATACAAGTATTTTTTATAATCTGCTTGTAAAATGATACATAATTCGTCAAAACTTACTTTCCTGGCTATCTTTTTTATGGCCTTTAATAATGTCTATTTACAACGGCAGGCTATGATAGTTTTCGATTCACGCTATACTAAGCGTGGTCAGAAACACTTCATTTTAAAACTCTCATTTTACGTTTAAACATAAAGGAAACCTTTAAAGCCATGACGTTGTCTTATTCGCATTCGCATCAACAAGGTAGCGGCACCACAGAAGTGGTCGCCGTGCTGGTAGCGATTACTGAGCACACCGCGCGCGTTTTAACGGTTGATCAAGGCAAGCTCTTGCCCAACGGGCCATTGATGCCATTACATCGCTCCTTGCAAGCGGGCGTACGCCAATGGGTCGAGGAGCAAACGCAGCAGCCACTTGGTTATTTAGAGCAGCTTTATACCTTTGTCGATACCAATAGACGCAATGTCGATGGCCATGCGCTTGTCTATGTGAGCTACCTAGGCTTGGTGCAAGAAGCGCAAATGCAGGAGCTGCCAAGCCAAGCATTATGGCGTGATTGGTACGATTATTTTCCGTGGGAAAATCACTTGGATGGTATGCCGAGTATGATTATGAATCATATTGTGCCGGCGTTATTAAGCTGGGCAGATAGCGCAGCAGAAACGGTTGTCCAGCAGCGCCGCCGTCAACGTATTGGTTTATGCTGGGGAATCAGTGAGGAAACTTTCGACGTTGATAGGTTTAAAGATACGGACAAAGCACCAAATGCTGATAAAGCTTATGAAAATAGAGAATGGGTGGCTGAGCATGTCTTGCTGCGTTATGAGATGCTGTATGAAGCAGGTTTAATCCCTGAAGCGCCGACTTATCCGCCCAGTTATCAGCTGCAACTACCGACAAGTTGGTCGCAGTTAATCGGCGTACCGATGTATTACGACCATCGCCGCGTGATTGCGACTGCCATCTCAAGGCTGCGGGCAAAAATCGAATATCGACCGCTTATCTTTGGTTTGATGCCGGATGTGTTTACCTTATCTCAGCTGCAACAAAGCGTCGAAGCGCTCTCAGGCGTACCTTTACATAAGCAAAACTTCCGCCGTCTACTTGATGCGCAAAACCTTGTCATGGAGACGGGTCAGAGTAGTAGCGCTCAGCGCGGTCGCCCTGCCAAGCTTTATCGCTTCCGCCATGATATTGAGCTACAAAGTTTACTGATGGATAGTAAATTGCCTAAACGAAAATAGCATCAACTGCACAAGCCTTCCTATACCGACGCTAAATACTCATATCAAAGCGAAATCATATTGGTTCATTTTATTAATTTACACCCTTTTCTTGCGAGGCTTTGTACTTTGCGCTATATTTATGCTCATTTTGAGTTTAATTAAAGATGTTTTACTAAGTGTATCGAACGCATATAAATATCAGGCAAAAATAAGGGTCAAATATGACAGTTAAACAAGAGCCAGCATTGGCTGAAGTATTGCTTAAACCTTTGGTGAAAGCGGCGTTAACGGAAGATTTGGGCAGGCGCGGTGATGTGACATCACAAGCGACTATTCCTGCTGATATGCGAGCGCAACTACAGATTAAGGCGCGCCAAGCAGGTGTGATTTGTGGTATGGATTTAGCGCGTTTGTCTTTTGCTTTGATTGACGAGCAAATCGAGTTTATTGCCAAAGTCAATGACGGTGCGACGGTCGAAGCGGGTACGGTACTGGCAACAGTGCGTGGTAACGCGCGAAATTTATTAACCGCAGAGCGTACCGCGCTTAACTTTATGACTCATCTCAGTGGTATTGCGACAGATACCAAAAAAATTGTCGATAGCGTCGCAGAATACCCAACGCAAATTACCTGTACGCGTAAAACCATTCCTGGGTTGCGTATCATACAAAAATACGCGGTGCGCTGCGGCGGCGGGCGCAATCATCGCTTGGGCTTAGATGATGCGATTTTAATCAAAGACAACCACATTGCCATTGCAGGTAATATAAAAACCGCTATTCAGCAAGCGCAAAACTTTGCTGGGCATCTCATTCCGATAGAAGTCGAAGTCGATACCTTGGGTCAATTAGAGCAAGCCTTAGAGGCTGGCGTGAATTTGGTACTCTTAGATAATATGGCACCTGAAGTTTTGTCAAAAGCCGTTGCTATGTGTAAGGGTCGCGCCAAAACCGAAGCCTCTGGTGGTATCACGCCTGAAACCGTGCAAGCGGTAGCAGAGACAGGCGTTGATTTTATCGCGATGGGTTATTTAACCCACAGTACGACAGCATTAGATATTGGCCTCGATTTTAGCGCTTAAGATTAACGGTCGGTCTACATCGATGCTAAAGCTTTTGATTAATTTTATGGCATAAATCTCGGTTAGATAAGTTATTAAA
>NZ_PJBX01000108.1:0-214 GCF_002836335.1 Psychrobacter sp. Sarcosine-02u-2
GGTGTAATGGACATTTTTCATGCTGGCATAGGGTCTAACGCTATATACTGTCTATATTTGCAAGGAATCAACGCCATGAATCAAAAAACTGCCCTTTTTGTCGTGATAAACACACTAAGAAGACTGTAGTCTCAAGACCATTCAAAGACGCTTAGATAAAGTCAGTACCCAGTATCAGATTAAGCGACCAAAGACTGCTAATATCATCATGGAC
>NZ_PJBX01000167.1:0-54673 GCF_002836335.1 Psychrobacter sp. Sarcosine-02u-2
ACCATATAAACCCATACATATTTAGAATTACTTAAGAGTAGGCATTTCATTCCTGTTAAAGAATGACGGTAAAATAAATAAGTATTCTTTAATACAGTTAGGCTGACGAGGTAAGCAATGCGCGCCATCAAACATATTCATAATAATAAAGCACCGCATTGGGTCGGCGATGGTTTTTATGTCAAAACTTTGTTTAATCATTTAGATAACGAAGCTGATTTTAATTATCAGCATACCGATCCGTTTTTATTATTGGACTATGGTCAGCCGACCACCTTTGCGCCAAATCCAAACCTTGAGAAGGAGCCGCACGGTATCGGGCAGCATCCGCATAAGGGTTTTGAAACGGTAACGATTGCCTACGCGGGAGAGATTAGCCATGCCGATTCGGCTGGTGGTTGTGGCATCATCAAAGAAGGTGATGTGCAATGGATGACCGCAGGTCGCGGCATCATGCATGAAGAGTTTCATTCTGAAGCATTCGGGCAGCGCGGTGGGGTCTTCAGCATGGTGCAATTATGGGTAAACCTGCCAAGCGCCCACAAGCTAACCGCACCCAAATACCAAACGATAAAGCGCGCCGAGATACCCATTGTTGAGTTGACGGATAATAATGGGAATAATGACAATAAGAATGACCATGGCAACCAATCTGCCAACGCATCGATTGATTCAGCGAGCAATGCTACACTCAATGCAACACTCAATATAACAATAGGCACAGCTGCTATCATCGCTGGTGATTGGCAAGGAGTGATAGGAGCCGCCAGTACCTTTACACCGATTAATCTATGGGATATCGAATTACATACGGCAGGTACTACCTTGCTGCAAGTGCCTGATAGCCATAACGTGATGTTATTGGTTCAAGAAGGCGAATTGCTAGTCAATGGTACGTCAGTCAGTGCTGGCAACTTAATACAGTTCGAAGCGCCAACGCAACATCGTGCTGACATGCCTGCCGAGCAAGCGCTTACCAACGATACCATTGAGCTGACCTGTTCGACACATATAACTGGCACAACCGACAAGCAAACACCTGCACCCGTTAAATTATTGCTGCTGAGCGGGGAACCTATCGGCGAACCTATCGCCGGTTATGGCCCCTTTGTCATGAATACTCAAGCAGAATTAAAACAAACGTTTCGCGATTATCAAACCGGTAATTTTGGTAAATAGTTAAAACACTAAATACTCAAAAAATAAGCATAAAAAAGCCACCCTACTAATGATAGTAAGGTGGCTTTTTATTGTTTATAACGCTATGACTCATCTTGTCAGCATTGAGGCTGATCGATGAGACTTTACGCTTGGTTCAGGAACGGATAATCAGTGTAGCCAACCGTGCTGCCACCATAGAAGCTCTCTGGATGCTGCTCGTTGAGCGGTGCGCCCTCTTGAATACGTTCAGCGAGATCAGGGTTGGCAATATAATCACGACCGAATGCTACCGCATCGATATAGCCTGCTTTGATGTTCTTCTCAGCTTTGTCCGCATCATAGCCACCAGCGGCAATAATCAGTTGACCAAAAGCATTACGTACGTTTTGGCGGAACTCATCGTTATAAGGCGTACCCCCTGCCCAGTCTGGCTCTGACAGATGCAAATACATTAGACCACGCTTGTTGATTTGCTCAATCAGCCAAATGTTATCGTCTTCTTCGTAGCCTCCCTCAACATTGTTGAACGTGCCAAGTGGTGAAATACGAATACCCACGTGATCAGCATCCCATGCCTCTACGCAAGCATCAATCACGTCCAAGGTTAGACGCGCGCGGTTTTCGCGGCTGCCACCGTACTCATCGTCACGCTGATTGGTATGCTCGGCCCAAAACTGATGCAGCAAATAACCATGCGCGCCATGAATCTCAATACCATCAAACCCCGCTTCCTGCGCGCACTTGGTTGCATGCGCAAAGTCAGTAACCACTTGCTGAATCTCATCAAGACTGGCTGGGCGCGGCGGCGTGGCATCCGCGCGAATGGCTTGGTTGTCACTATCACGCAATGAGGTACGGATACCTACATCGACATCTGAGGCTGAAATTGGCGCACGGCGTTCAGGTTGTACGCTTTCATGTGAGACAAGTCCTGTGTGCCATAGCTGGACGACGATCTTGCCACCTTTAGCGTGGACATTGTCAACGATGGCTTTCCATGCAGTGACTTGATCTTGAGTATGTAGCCCTGGTGCGCCTGCATAGCCTTTTGCTTGAAACGATACTTGCGTCGCTTCAGTGATGACAAGGCCCGCCCCTGCACGCTGCGAGTAGTACTCTGCTGCCCATGTGATAGGGACATCGCCTGGCTCAACGGCACGCAGACGTGTCAGTGGGGCCATCATAATGCGATTTTTTAGCGTTTGTGTGCCCATTTTTACAGGCTCAAATAAAATATCGTGTGCCATAATCTGTCCTATTGGTTATTGCTGCTATCTATGATCTTTAGTTATAGCAACCATCAATCATACTAATTATTATCGAATGCTGTTTAGAAAAACTTATAATATCATTAGTAAATCTACGTTTAGCGCCTACCTTTATAGGGAACAGATTTCATTATTCCAAGCAATATTTACAAACAGATACAACAATATTCACCTATACAAATCTTCGTACTCGTTTACTACGAAGACTGTTTACTAAGCCTTAAATACTGTTCATCTGAGTCTTGTCTTTTGGCTTTAGCATTTTCTTAATTGACAGCTCTAATGACAAATACGTGCCGATCAATATCACAATCGAACCAATGATGGCTTGTATATTTAGCGCCTCGCCAAGCAATAGATAGCCCAAAATAATGGCAAAGATTGGAATGACCAAGGTGATGCTCGTCGCCCGTGTTGGTCCAATATTTTTGATTAACTGATTCATAAAAATCAGCGCAATCGCTGTTGAAAACACGCCAATGCAGATAACAGAGACCCACGCTTTTAGACTGATGGTTTGACCATAAGGGAATTCATAAAATGCCACAGGCAACATAAGAATACTCGCTATGATGAGCGAACCTGCGGTGATTGGCACTGGTGAAACATTGTACAAATAACTTCTGGTGATATTGGCGCCAACCGCATAACCGACACAGGCCAATAATGCGTAGCCCATCGGCAGTAACCCTGAGCCTGACTCAGCGCCCTGCCCGCTGCCGCCAAATAAGTTCTCACTCATCAAAATAATCACGCCGATAACGCCAATGATTAAGCCGATAATTTGTTTTTTTGACAGTCGGTCTTTAAAAAAGGTGCTGGCGATAAAACCGCTCATCATCGGTACGGACGCATTCAGCACCGCCAACACCCCAGCATTGACCGAGCGCGCTGAAAAGGCAAACAGGATAAAAGGGATAGCGGCAGAAAACAGTCCGACTAGCATCAAAGCTTTCCAGTTATCACGTATGCCTGCTCTGTTTTTTGAGCTGATTAAGACAAAAATCAGCATCACCAAACCGGCAAATACCACCCGCAAACTGGCAAACGCTAGCGAGCCAAATTCTGGCACGCCGATACGGTAAAAAATAAAAGACAGCGACCACATAAAGGACAGTGTCATAAAAATAATGAGGTCGCGGTTGGACATGGGTGAATCCTATCAAGCGTTAGACTAAAAAAACCACGATGATAACTTGTTAAACGCTTGAGAGCTGTTGTCTTTTTATACTGTTTGCAGATTTTTTATAGCTTTACCTTATCCAAAATAAAATCAATATCTTTATCGCCGCGCCCTGATAGATTAACCAAAATCGTCTCATCCGCTGACATATTTTTGGCGATTTTCATCGCGTAGGCAATGGCGTGTGCTGACTCTAACGCTGGAATAATACCTTCAAGTCGAGATAGCGCCATAAAGGCTTCTAAACATTCTGCATCAGTCGCTGATTCATACGTAGCCAGTTGTAAATCTCTTAGGTGCGAATGCTGTGGTCCAACGCCCGGGTAATCTAGACCAGAGGCAATCGAATGTACCGGTGCAGGCTCGCCTTTTTCATCAAGCAGCACGTAGCATTTAAAGCCGTGAATCTCGCCTTTGACGCCGAGCGACATCGTCGCCGCATGATTGCGCGTATCTAAGCCCTCACCAGCAGGCTCAACGCCAATTTTTTGTACCTCTGCATCATCAAAAAAGCCGCTAAACATGCCAATAGCATTGGAGCCACCGCCAACACAAGCGACTACTTTATTAGGCAGCTTACCCGTCGTCGCTAGAAACTGCGCCCGTGCTTCATGACCAACCACTGACTGAAAATAGCTGACCATTTCAGGATAAGGCGCAGGCCCCAATGCCGAGCCAATCGCAAACATACTGCTATCTAACTCGTTAAGATAAGTTTCAAACGCACTATCGACCGCTTCCTTTAATGTCCCTGCGCCGCGTGAGACTGGTACGATATTGGCGCCCAAAATCTTCATCCGGCTGACGTTTGGATGTTCTTTTTTAATATCGACCACACCCATGTGAATCTCACACTCCATACCCATCAATGCCGCTGCCGTTGCCAATGCGACGCCATGTTGCCCCGCGCCCGTTTCCGCAATCACCTTGGTTTTGCCTAATTTCTTGGCTAATAACACTTCACCCAAACAGTGATTAATTTTGTGTGCGCCCGTATGGTTTAAATCTTCACGTTTAAAATAAATCTGCGCGCCGCCGCAATGCTGGGTCAAACGCTGCGCATGATAAATGGGACTTGGACGACCAATATAAGTCTCACGCAAGCGCTTCGTCTCTTTGATAAAGTCGTCGTCTTTGATAATTTCACGAAAACCTACTTCGATCTCGCTCATCGCTTTGGCGAGCTCAGGATGAGCAATTTTGCCACCGAACTCGCCATATAAACCCTCGCTATTCGGCAAGATGGATTGATGTAAACCGTAGCCCGTGGCGGTATTTTGCGTTGTCATAGATAAACCTTATTGTTTTAGATTACTCTTATTATTTTTGCCAAATTAATTAGCATTTTTAAAAATAATTAAATGTATTTATGTTCTAGTACATTGAAACAAGATAGTAAGGGATATTTCTTATTTGGTCAAGTCACCTTATAAATTTAAGCGCGCTAAATGATTACCCGTCTTGCTTCAAGTAGTATTATTTTGTTCTAATCTGGCTAAAATCGCCTCGCTCGCAATATAGAAATAATAATGACACTTTCTTTTGCTAAACTCTCGTTCATTACTTTCGATTATTAAAGATATAAAAACAGGAAAGTCATGCAACGTCGTCAACTGATTAAAGCCATGGGTCTAAGCTTAGGCGCTATCGGTACCTCTGCTGCGGTGAGTGGTTGCCATTCAGCCAAGACGCGCGCACTTTGAAGCAGTGTTCCCATGGATTGATTCTGATGAGATGTACAGCACCTACTTTCCGCGCGCTATGCGAGAATTAAAAGTCAGTCAAATCCCTGAGTCATTCTTTAATCAGTCCGAGCATTACGAATATACGCGCGCTGCGGAACGGCAAGCAGCAAAAGCGGGACTGAAAACCGAATTTTTTAGTAATAGCTACGACTTTGACTATATGCAACGTGAGGCGCGTGGCGAAGTCTATCCGTCAGCACTCGGCGGCGAAGTCATCTATGGCAATAATGCTGGCAAGTTTTCACTGGATTTAACTTATCTAAAAGATGCCGAAGCCACAGGCAATGTGACGGTCAAAACCCTACGCAAAGTCAATAGCATCCAAGCGCTCGATAATGAGCAACTCAGATTAGAAGTTCATGTCCTCAATACTATTGGTGGCATCGATAAAATTGAGCATTACACTTGCGATAAGCTATTTCTCAATGCAGGCAGTACGGGCACTTCAGAACTGCTACTTAAAAGTCAAGCGGAGGGCAAATTAAACAACCTAAACGAACACATCGGCAAACATTGGGGACCCAATGGCAATATTATGACTGGGCGCAATTTCGTCCACGCTGCGGGCACCACCCAATCTACCATTCCGGTCAAAGGCATCAATATGTGGGACGGCGATAGAGGCGGTACAAAGTACAAAATATTTGCCGAACTCGCGCCATTACCGCTAGAGCTTGAGACGTGGACGACGCTCTATCTCGCCATCACTGACAATCCAGAACGCGGCAATTATTACTTTGACAAAGCGAGCAAAACCGTCAAACTAAACTGGAAACGCGAGCAAAATGAGTACTCAGTAAATGCTGCCAAAGAGCTGATCGAAAAACTCGCCAAAGTAAATGGCGGCTCTACTTCAAGCTTATTATTCACCAAAGGCTTCGGCGATAACTTCTGCTATCACCCACTAGGTGGCTGCGTATTAGGCAAAGCGACTGATGAGTTCGGTCGCGTTAAAGGGCATAAAAATATCTACGTACAAGATGGCGCGTTAATCCCCGGCAGCGCAGGCGTCAATCCCTATGTGTTTATCACCGGACTTGCTGAGCGTAATATGGCAAGTATTTTAAGGGAAGATTTTGGGTAGGTTTATAATAATCAGTTATACATAAACGTTCTTAAATGTTAGTTAGATGATGGGTTACGCTCGGACTAACCCGCTCTACGCGCTACACTTCAAAATTATTGATTAGCTATTAAACTACCTATTTTATCTTTTATTTCAATAAATTTATTATTCTCTATAACTCTCTCATCAAAATCCTCTCTCCAAATATAAAAATCTGAAAAGCTACCGTTACCGCTATTAATAAAGCTATAGGTGTTACCTATACTTTTAATAGTGTCTTTTACCTTTTCATTATCCTCTAATGAATAATTTATTTGATTCAATATTGAGTTAATACCTCTTATCCAATTATTCTCATTCTCTTAAATTAGAATATCTCGTATTTGAGTAAAAAGGTCAGCTAATCTTGCTAATTTATCTAAGTCGCTCATGTTAGAATTCCTATAGATATTGAATAATATATAAACATTATATGTGAAAGCCTACAACACATAATAAAAAGGATAAATAATGAAACTGCGCATCTTAAAATCTGCCGTCACCAACCCTTGGTTTAACCTCGCGACCGAGGATTGGATATTTAATACGCTTAATCCCGACTCGCATACGCTATTTTTATGGCGCAATAGCGAGACCGTGGTGATTGGACGCTCTCAAAACCCATGGGTAGAATGCAAAATCGATAAGATGGAAGCCGACGAGGTGTTTTTAGCACGGCGTCAGAGTGGTGGCGGCGCGGTGTTTCATGATTTGGGCAATACCAACTTTACCTTTTTATCACCTAAAGACGACTACGACCAAGCAGCGAACTTTACGATTATTATCAATGCGTTAAAGAAATTGGGCATAGACGCAGATTTATCGGGGCGTAATGACATGCAAGTCGGTGATAAGAAAATATCAGGCAGCGCCTTTAAACATGCCGCCGATCGCAGCTTTCATCACGGCACGTTACTGGTCAATGCCAATATGCAAAAGCTCGGCGATTATCTCAACCCGCATCCGCTAAAACTAAAAGCCAAAGGCATCAAATCTGTCCGTGCTCGCGTCGCCAACTTGGTTGAGTTTAATGAGTCTATTAACCACGAGACTTTATCCGCTGCGATTATCGAGGCGTTTTGTGAATATTATCGTGACAAAGATTATGGCGACACTACGCCAGTAGAAGAATTGGATGAAGCCAGCCTCGCCAAGCAGCCTAACCTGAACAAATACTATCAGCAAATGGCAGATTGGGACTGGCGCTTTGGTAAGACGCCTGAGTTCACCCATCATATTGAGACGCGATTTGATTGGGGCATCATTGATTGTCACCTTGATGTGAAGCAAGCAGTGATACGCGATGTGGTTATCTTTTCTGATGCGCTAAACGTTGAGTTAATCGACCTATTAAAAGACACATTGACAGGTATTAAATATGACAAACATGAGATTAAAGCTAAGTTTGACGAGTTATGCAAAGCACATCCTGAGTTGGCAGTACAAATTGATGACGTGTCTAAATGGCTGACTAGTGAGATGGAAGGTTAGATTTTTGCTTGTTATTGATAATTAGTAAAGAGTCTTAATTTCTTATTGACGTCAATATTTCAATCGCCTTTATACTTTGCGTGAATTAGACTTGCTGTCTAGATCATACTCCTAGATAAACTTAAGTTTGATATTTAACGCTCTAGCCATCTATAATGTCAGGCAAATAATAGACTCGATTTAAGAGTCTACACTTTGGGCATTTAAGCAAGGTAGCACTATGGCAGCCTATATTACCGTCGGCGCAAAGACTTCTCATGGTGGGACGGTCATCTCCGGCTCACCGCACACCACTCATAACGGTATCCCAATCTCGCGTAAAGGCGATAAAGTCCTCTGTAAAAAATGCAAAAAGGTCACCACTATTCTTAGTGGTGATGCCTCTTTTATCATTGATGGCGCACCCATTGCTCGCGGCGGCGATGTGACAAGCTGCGGCGCTAAACTGATTGCTAATCAGCAGTCATTTGCGGAGTCAGGATTTGATGTGATGGGGATTGAGCAGGCAGCGGCTTTGGTGTTTCCGAAGTCGAGTATGAGTAATTCGTTCGTTAATAAAAATTCAGATGAGTCTTCGTCCATTTCATTAATGTGGGTAGATTTAAACGATAATCAGTTCGTACCTTTGAATGCTCCATCTTATGACTCTAATAGTACGGATTATGGAAAAATAATATTTACCGTAGCTATAAAAGAAGGAAGTTATAAAGATTTAAAAATACTTTTAGGTAATGAGGTTATTGCTTCAAAGAAGGGCGATTTCAGACCCGGTAAGCATGTAAAATTATATTGGGATGGATTTGTAAAAAATATTTATGATAGTACAAGCTTTACCGATAAAGCGGTTGTATTTACTTTAGAAGGTAATAGCAACGGTACTATAGATAGAGACAGCAAAATCGTCACCTTTGAAAATAAGTACAAATGGTTAGATGTAAAGATTAACAAAGTAACTAAGAGAATTGATGCTATTTTGAGAGTTTCTATCTCGTCAATTACTAAAGTTAATGTCCTACCTCTAGTAGTCCCTTTATCTGTTCAACAAAGTAAAGGAAAAGGGAGGCCGTTAATGAATGAGATTAATATAACAAGTAATGAGATAGAAACATTGATAAGGGAAAGTATTACTCGATATTGGAGTCGTAATAGCAGTACCTTAACGGGTAAAATATCCAACTCAATAGGTATAAGCGTTTTTGGCAGTAAATACGAAGTCTTCACAACTTGCAAAATTACTGATACCAATAGTCTTCCCACATTAAATATTAAATTCAATACTAATAGAGGCTCCGCTCGGTCTCGAAATTGGGAAGGCTCGAGAATAGTTTTTTATAATATTGGATACATAAAGTATGAAAGTGGATGGAGCTATATTACTAAAGCTTCTGCGAATAGAAGTTTTAAAAAGACTTTTGCTCATGAGCTAGGTCATGAGATACTTTTGGCATATGGTGGACACTCATATTCAAAAGGACATAAAGGTTCCTCTTCTCTTATTACTCAAAAACCAAATGCTAGTTATCAACATATCGGTAAGGAATATGACTTAATGCAGTATGATTCAGCCAAAACTAACCCAACAGACATTTATGATAAGCTTGTTGCCAGCGACAGGGATGTACGCGGTTTACTATGGTTATCAATGATTGCGACTACAACATGATAAATACATCGATGCTGAAACTCAGATTTTTAATGGGATCATGCTTTTTAATATTATTATTAAGTGCTTGTTCATCCGAAACTACCACATTACATTACTTGACACCTATCGTTACAGGACAAGTGCTAGACAAAACTACAGAGCAACCCATCAGTGATGTCAGTATTATATATACCAGTTCAGCATCTACCACAACTGACAAAGACGGTTTTTTTCGACTACCTGCTATTGAGATTAAGAGCTCTTCAACTGACGATTGGGAGTCCAAACAACTAAGTGAAAGCGACATGACCGTATATAAAAAAGATTATAAGAGTAAAGATTACTGGAATTTTGGTCTTCCAAGAATAAAAGCTAAAAGAGCTTCAGAGGTCCCTGAGTACGTACATATGGGTATAATTTATCTTGATAAATTACCAGATGGTGTGCAGCTAGAAGACAACTATAAATACAACGAATATATAGAAGATATGTCTTACTGCCAATCTAATCAGTCGCAAAAAGAGGTAAATTGCATTCCACTACCAGATGGAGTGGACCATGAAGCCGTCTAGTAAAGTTAGATTATTCAGTATCTTTTGGCTGACTGCTTTAGTAACCTCATCTTGTACTGCGCAAGAACCTGAGGCCTTTTATGTCACACCTTCTATAAAAGGACAGCTAATTGACAGTCAAACTGATCAGCCACTTAGCAATATCACCGTCTACTTAACAGATGACATTCAAGGCATCTCTGATAACACAGGCCGTTTTGAATTACACTCAATGCAAAAGATAGATTCAGATAATATGGGCAAAGGTTATTTTAAAGCGTTAGCTGAAGAAGCCAGTATCATGATAGATACCCAAGGTTATCAAAGGCGTCTGTTTGCAATTGACGGTATGGCAAAATCTGAAGATGATAACTTAAAAAGTCCCATGATTATTGATATGGGTAATATTTATCTAAAACCATTGCCTGATGGCCTGCATCGCTACGCAATAGTATTTGAATATATAGCAACCATGCCTTACTGCCAACCGAGCCAATCTCAAAGAGAAGTCGACTGCATACCCGTACCACAGGGTAAAACTTATGAACAAGTGAGACCAAATCAGCCAATAAAATAAAGTTTCCTAATGAGGTTTTAATGTATCAAAGAAGAATTACCCCTTTAATTCAGTCTTTACTAATAGCCACAATGCTATCCAGTAGCTTAATAACTTCTGCTTGCTCAGCAGAATCATCAAACGCAAAGATATCATCCAATCAAAATACACCTGCTGAAATATACGAACTCGTGCTAGCCTACTACGAGGGCGACTCAGTTACTGTAGGTAATGACAAAGCTTTTGAACTGTTTCAAGAAGCTGCTTAATCAAGGGGTACGCTCGTTTAAGTCAATTTACGGATACTTGAATCCTGCCGTTTTCGAAAGAAAGCTAAAAATACAGCTGAACCAATCAACGCCATAAACATATCAGACTGCGTATCCCAGACATAACCTTGCGTGCCCAAAAAAGCTTCTGCATCGCTGCCAATGGCTAACGCTACCCACCATTCTATCAGCTCATAAAAAGCACTAAACGCCAAACAAACGGACATCACAAAGACCAATAACCAACGCTCATTTTTCACCACATTTAAGCGCAGTAAAATTTCTCTCGCAATCCCTGCCGGTACAAACCCCTGAACGAAATGCCCCAATTTATCATAGTGATTGCGCTCCCAACCAAACCAGTTGGCGACCGTATCAAATAGAGGTACTTCGGCATAAGTATAATGACCGCCTATCATTAATACGATGCAGTGCAGCAATATTAAAAAATACGTGAGCCTTGATAGGGTAAATCTTTGATAAGTCGCGGCTAGTATGCCCAAACCAATCAGCGCGGGCGCAACTTCCAAAACCCAAGTGAAATAATTTTTAGGTGCAATACCCGACCAAATCAGCGCCGCAAAAAATACCACTAACCAAATGATCTTAAGCGAGCCATCATGCCCTCTATTTTTATTTGAATGATTCATTAAGGTTTTAATATTCCTTGTTAAAAATAGAAACTTTTATCACTATGCTTATTTTTCTGATTATTAATGATGTGTGATGGACTTAGCAATTTATGCTATTACTCACTCGCCTTATAAATAAACTCAAGTTACTGCTCTAGTGGTAGATTATCCAACATCATTTTCACCTCAGTAACATACTGACCCAAGTCTGGCTCCAAGTGAAAACCCTCTACTGGTGTGGGCAAACCTTTTTGCATGCCTAATCTAACGACAATCGCATTCTCTTCTGGCAGCACCAATACCCGCTGCCCTAAATGACCAAGCATGGCATAAAACGGAATCGGAGCGTCCATATCCGTCCATACCGAATGACCGTAAACTTGCGCTTGCCCGTCTGCAAATGCTGCTGCATTGGGCGTAATCATAAAATTAACGTGCGCTTTACTAAGTAATTGCTCGCCTTGCCACTCACCACCATTTAATAATAGCTGCCCAAATTTGGCAAAATCTAATGCGCTGGCATTGAGGCAGCAATACACTTTTTCGATGCTCGAAGCACCATCAAGCGACCAATAAGCATCGCCTTGCATGCCGAGAGGTTGCCAAAATTTCTCTTCTAAATAGCTAGAGATGGTATAGCCATGCGGCGCAAGCGCTCGCGATAAAGCTATACCAATCATTTGCGTATCGCCTGATGAGTATTCAAACCGACCACCACATTCTTCTACAAAATCACGATTGACCATTTGCTTGACCAAGTCATGACCATAATAGGATTCAGCCGTCGGATTGATGGGAAAGTAATAATCTTCCGTCCAATCATAGCCTGAGGTCATCGCCGAGAAATCTGCTAAGGTACAGTTCTGCGCATATTGATTGTCCGCATATTCAGGTAGCCACTTGGTAATTGGCTCATCAATGCTTGATATATAACCATCTTCAACCGCTTTGAGATACAGCAAGGTTGTCACAGTTTTTGCCATCGAAAAGCTATTGGTGTGCGAATCAGCACCATAACCTTGCCAGTAGTTTTCGTACAGCAGTTTGCCGTCTTTGATAATGGCAAAGAAAGGCAACGGTTTCATCGGTATCTAAAGCATTTTGCAAGGTGGGCGTGAGTTTGACCTGCTCAAAGTTGGCAACTTTTTCCCATTCGATAGGATTTTTGGCGCGGATAGTACGATTATCAAAATCGACATAATCGTCAATATTGGCAGTGCTTTCACCTTTAAGATAAGTAAGCTTTAGCCCTCGAAATATATAAGCGTTACCCGTCACTACTAAGCTCAAGCTGATAATAATGAGTAGCGCTACAATAGGCAAAACGATCCATTTAAACAGGGTCTTTAACACTACCATTATAAAATCCTTTTTTATGGCGTGAGTAATGAGTACGATTGAGTATCGCTGATGGGTTAGCGTAGCATTTATAGGTTATTTACGAGTGACAATGCTATATTCATATTCAGCTTTAGAACAATGGTATCAATTTTCGAAATTAAGCATTAAACGATGAGAGTAACATGAAAAAATCAACCGTAATTATTATTACTACTTTAGGTGTTTGTCTACTATCTAATCATGCAAACTCAGCAAGTTTTGATTGTAAAAAAGCCAGCACTTGGGTAGAAAAAACTATTTGCCAAAGTCCTGAGCTTTCTAAGCTCGATGACGCAATGGCGAAGAAATATAGAGCTAATCTCAATGATGGAGCTAACGAAGAAGACAGCGAAAGCTATAAAAACAATGTGATTATAGATCAAAAATTATGGTTAAATTTTCAACGAAATACCTGTAAAGATACTAAGTGCCTTAAACGTGAGTATGAAGAACATATCGGAGAAAAGACAGATTCTAACTGGAACGATGATTTAGATTCTTCTGATTTGCCTAATAAAAATGCATTTGGAGAATTTTCTAAAAACTTCCAGATTTCAATCTATAATTTAGATGGTCAGCGCAAAAATACTTTGCAAGACGCAACGAATACTTTATCTATTAATAAGGTTGATAATAAACCTCATCTTTCTGTAATTGAAAGTGACTTAGTTTTTAATAACTTACACACCTGTGGAATTGAAGAAAGTATTGCAACATGGTCACAGAACCACTGGGCGATTCATGATAATAGTCAAGATAAAGAAGTTAGGTTAAGGTTGTATCCTGCACTCTATCAAGGTAAAAGTCAGTTACTCTTAAAAGACGTTGATTATCAATTTAGTTCAGGGCGTTGTGGGGTGCGCGGCTATTTTGACGGAATTATATTAGAGCGAGAGTAAATAACTTTGGACTAGAAATATACTCTAAAAGCTTAAAACCTAGAAACAAAAAAACGGCAGGAAATTGCTCCCCTGCCGTCTGCGAATCTTACACTACGACTTTAAATCATCAATTATATCGCTGCCGCAACCTCAGCACCATCTCTTATAGCACGTTTAGCATCCAGCTCCGCAGCAAGTTTAGCACCGCCAATCAAATGATATTGTGCGTCTGGTGCATCACCGACATTTGGCATCAGCTCAACCACTGATTCTTGACCAGCACAGACCACAACGCTATCGACACGGAGCAGCTGGCTTTGACCTTGGTTATTGGTGATCCAAATACCTTCATTGGTTATTTTATCGTACTGGGCGCCTGATACTTGGATAACGCCGTGTGATTTGACATGAGCGCGATGTACCCAGCCCGAGGTTTTATTGAGCCCACTACCCAAGCGACCTTTGGTACGCTGCATTAAGTACACTTGGCGCACAGGTTTGATGCCTTCAGGTTTAATCAAGCCGCCATCTGCCTGATAGTTAGTATCAGACGTCACGCCCCACTCTTCGCGCCAATCACTAATTGACTGCGGTTTTGGACGATAGCTTGGGTCTTTTAGCAATTCAGGACCAAGCTCATCTAATGGCTGCCCATGATTGGCGGTGAGATATTCACTAACATCAAAGCCGATACCACCAGCTCCAATGACCGCAACGGTTTCGCCGACAGATTTTTCACCAGAGAGCAATTCAGCATAGCTGATGACTTGTGGTAAATCTGCACCTTCTAGCTTGCCCTTTAGGCTTCTTGGCACCACGCCCGTTGCGACGATAACATGATGGAACTTGGCCTTCTCGAGCATATCTTTATCAACTTTAGTATTAAGTTTAATTTCAACGCCTAAGTGCTCAAGCTCATTGATATAGTAGCGAATGGTTTCAAAGAACTCTTCTTTACCAGGTATGACTTTGGCATAATTAAACTGACCGCCCAAGATATCTTTTGCTTCAAATAGGGTCACGTCATGACCACGCAAAGCTGCAACATGAGCGGCTGACATGCCAGCGACACCGCCACCGATGACCGCCACTTTTTTAGGCTTTTTGGTTTTCTTATAAACCAATTCTGTCTCGTAGCAGGCTTGCGGATTGACCAAACAGGTCGAGCGTTTATTCTCAAAGGTATGGTCAAGACAGGCTTGGTTACAGGCGATACAGGTATTGATACGATCGGCTTGACCTTCTTTAGCTTTGTTGACCCAATGCGGATCCGCTAAGAACGGACGCGCCATTTGAATCATATCTGCTTGCCCACTGGCGAGGATTTCTTCCGCTGTTTCTGGCATATTGATACGGTTGGCTGCCATCATTGGAATACTGATGTGCTTTTTAATTTCAGCAGTGAAATCAACAAACGCCGCGCGTGGCACGCTGGTGACAATGGTTGGAACACGCGCTTCATGCCAGCCAATTCCAGTATTCATAATGGTCACGCCCGCTTCTTCTAGCGCTTTAGCGACAGTGATGACTTCGTCCATAACGTTACCGTCTTTGACCAAATCAATCACTGACAAGCGGAATAGGATAATAAAATCTTCACCCGTTGCTGCGCGAACGGCCTTGACCACATCGACCGCAAATTTCATACGGTTATGAATATCACCGCCGTACTCATCGGTACGTTTATTGACATGACGCGATAAAAACTGATTGAGCAAGTAGCCTTCAGAGCCCATGATTTCAACACCGTCATAACCCGCTTGTTTGGCCAGTTTGGCACAGCGCGCATAGTCTTTAACGGTTTGCTCGATGTTTTTGATGCTCATCTTACGCGGTTTAAATGGCGAGATTGGTGATTTAATCGGACTTGCTGACACCGCAAACGGATGATAACCATAGCGACCGCTGTGCAAGATTTGCATGATGATTTTGCTGTCATATTTATGCGCCGCACGGGTGACGCGTTGATGATTAATGACGTCAGCGCGGGTGTTCATGGTACCGCCAGCAGGGAGCAACCAGCCTTCGCGATTGGGTGAAATACCACCGGTAATCATCATCGCCACGCCGCCTTTCGCACGTTCGGCGAAATACGCCGCCAGTTTACCGTAATTATAAAAACGGTCTTCAAGCCCCGTATGCATCGAGCCCATTACCATGCGGTTTTTAAGGGTGGTAAAGCCCAAATCGAGCGGCTCAAATAAATGCGGGTAGTGCTCGTTGGTGCTGGCAGTCTCAATAGTATTGGCAGTGCGGCTGGCGGTCATATCATTTTCCTTATGAATGAATTATCAAACTACGTTTTGAAAACAGAAAAGTCACGGGATTTAGCGTTGCTGCTATCGTAACACACCGCTATTATCATCAGCTATGCGGACAAGCGACTGATGAGTGAGCAATATATTAACCCCAATCCTAGACAGTCAAATGTTTAACTCGGCTTTATGGGTTTTATTGAGCAAATCTCATAAAACCCACCAAATTTTTGGGACAATTGGCTATAATAGCGTGAGCGTTGTCAATATTTAACGTGTTTTATAACAACCGTTTTTATGACCATTGTTTTTATGACAACGGCTTCTATAATAGCCGCTTCGCTTAATCGGCATCATCGAATACCCGCAATACGATTACGATAAAGGACTATCCACATGACAGACTTTCACACCGGTCTTGGCAAAAATGCTGCCAACCATCAACCGCTGACCCCCATCGATTTTATCATTCGCAGCGCGCAGGTTTATCCTGACAAGACTGCGATTATCTACGACGACCTAGAGCACAATGAGCTTACGCAGACATGGCAACAGACTTATGATCGCTGTCGTCAATTGGCGGATGGTCTGCGTAAGTTGGGTATCGATAAAAATGACACGGTGGCGGTGATGATGCCGAACACGCCAGCGATGGTCGAATGCGCCTTTGGAGTACCCATGTCAGGCGGCGTACTTTGTACTCTTAATACCCGTCTTGATATCAACGCCCTAACCTTTTGCCTACAACATTCTGAAGCCAAAGTGCTGATTTTAGACAGCGAGTTTGCTGAGCACGCTGAGATTATCGATGAAGCTTTTCCCAATCTCATCGTCATTCATGCGACTGATAAAGCGCTCGATATCGAGCGTTTTGGCAGTATGAGTTATGAAGCATTAATTGCCAGCTCAGACCGTTTGGATAATTGGGAAAAGCCAACAGATGAGTGGGATGCAATCGCCCTCAACTATACCTCTGGCACCACGGGCAAACCCAAAGGCGTGGTTTACCATCATCGCGGTGCCACGCTCAATGCCGTGTCCAACATTTTAGATTGGGATATGCCCAAGCACCCGATGTATTTATGGACACTGCCATTATTTCATTGTAATGGTTGGTGTTTCCCATGGACCATCGCCGAACGCGCGGGCGTCAACGTCTGCTTGCGTAAGATTGACGCTGATTTAATTTTGCAGCTCATAGCCAAATACAAAGTCAGCCATTATTGCTCAGCGCCCGTGGTGCACAACATGATCGCAGGCGGCAAGGCTGAATACAAAGAAGCCATTAACCATGAAGTTAAAGGCTGGGTCGCTGGTGCACCGCCGTCTGAAACCATGCTCGCCGCTATGGAAGCAATGGGCTTTCATATCTCGCATGTTTATGGCCTCACTGAAGTTTATGGGCCGGTTACTGTCTGCGCTGAGCAAGAAGAATGGGATGCGCTTGATGTCGCGGCTCGTGCGCAAAAGAAATCACGTCAGGGCGTAACATCGCATTTAATGACTGGCTTTGAAGTCTTTAAACAAGGGACCACTGAACCCGTTGCCGCCGATGGAGAAGAGATGGGCGAGCTGGCACTGCGCGGTAACATGGTGATGAAAGGCTACCTAAAAAGCCGTAAAGCCACCGAAGAAGCCTTTGCTGATGGCTGGTTCCGTACCGGTGATTTGGGCGTCAAATACCCCGACGGCTATATCAAAATCATGGATAGGCTTAAAGACATCATCATCTCAGGTGGTGAGAACATCTCTAGTATCGAAGTCGAAAACGTCTTATATAAGATGCCAGAAATTCAAAGCTGTGCCGTCGTCGCCGCGCCCCATGACAAATGGGGCGAAGTACCCGTTGCCTTTATCGAAATCCATGCTGGTAGCACCTTACAGCGCGATCATGTCATGGAGCATTGCAAGCAGTATTTGGCTGGCTTTAAAGTGCCTAAATATATTATCTTTGCTGAAATTCCAAAAACCAGTACCGGTAAAGTGCAGAAGTTTGAGCTACGGCAAGCCGCCAAATCATTGGCGCACGAAACACCAAAAGTCACGGCTAGCGCTAAATAATAGCTTTTGAGCAACTTGCACTTTGAGCAATTTGCATAAAACAGGGTCAGTCTAATCATTAGGCTGACCCTGTTTTCTTGAACTAAAAATGTAAAACTTATTATTATAGGCAGTCTGCTATAAAATAAACACAGGGCTACTGTTATTAATTTTGCGCAGCCTCTGTCTGCGTAGGCACAGCAAGCAAGGAAAATGAATACCAGTAGCGCGTTATAACACTGGTACTGATTTTATTTAGGACTGACTATAACCAAACGACTAATCAAGCTTTGGTTCAAGCCATTGATAAACCAACATACCCATTATCATCGCTGGAATAAAGACATACGCTTGCCATTGTCCTGTCCCAAGTAGCACGATACCCGGTCCTGGGCAAATACCCACCAAGCCCCAACCGATACCGAATAGCATCGCGCCGATGAGCAGTTTTTTATTGATGGTGGTTTTGGTTGGCATCTCAATCAAGGTGCCAATCCAACTATTCTTTTGGCGCTTAGCCAATTGCACACCGACTATAGCCACCGCCAGTCCGCCGCCCATTACCAGTGCGAGGGAGATATCCCATGCACCAAAGACGTCTAAAAACCCTTGTACTTTAGCAGGGTCAGTCATCCCTGATATCAGCAGTCCAAAGCCAAATAATAGCCCTGCCAGTAATCCAATCATATTTTTTAACATTATTGTGCCCCATACTCAAACAATTTACTCAAGCGCTTATAAATGATGTGCTGTCTATATGACTTTTAAATCAAGCCCAAGACATGGCGACCAAGATAAACCGTCACAATACCAAACAACATAAAGGTCACCGTCGCCGCCATCGAGCGTGGTGACAAGCGCGCATTACCGCAGATACCATGACCACTGGTACAACCAGAACCTAAACGCGTGCCAAAACCGACCAGCAAACCTGCCATAATTAATAACGGTATAGAGGTGCTGATTTCTAGCACTGGTAACGGCTTAACCAAACGATATAATAACGGCGAGATAACAAGACCGGCGATAAATAATACCTGCCACATCTCGACGCGCTTGGGCTTTAAAAGACTTGAGAAAATACCACTAATCCCCGCGATACGGCCAATACCCAATAGCAAAATGACAGTTGCCACCCCTAATATCAGCCCGCCTACCAAGGAGATTGGCGTAAATGCCTGCCAGTCTATTTGTATACTCATAATGTTTACCTAAGCCAATTTTTATCAAAAATAAAATATATTCGTTTTATATAAATACATTATATAATAAAATATAATAGAAAGGTAAAAAAATACTGAGCCTATTTTTTTAATAGGTTCAGTATTGATGTTACGCCGTTGTTAGGTTAAACCTTCTTTCAAAATAAGAAGCTATTTAGCCAACACTGCATCAAGCGCTTTCTCAAAACGTTGTACCGCACCGTCAACATCGGTCAATTTATCAAGACCAAATAGACCTAAGCGGAAAGTTTTAAAGTTCTCAGGTTCGCCTACTTGTAGCGGAACGCCAGCGGCGATTTGCATGCCAGCTTCAGCAAAGGCGCTACCTTTATGCATATCATCACGGTCGGTATAAGCAACGACAACGCCCGGTGCTTCAAAACCTTCTGCCGCCACGCTTTCAATGCCTTTGTCTGCCAATACTTTACGAATACGCTTACCAAGCTCCCACTGCGCCTCGCAAAGTTTATCAAAACCGACTTCCTTAGCTTCATTAATAGCATCGCGGAACTGGCGTAAGCTATCGGTTGGCATGGTTGCATGATAAGCGTGACCGCCATTTTCATAGGCGCGCATGATGTTTAACCACTGTTTTAAATCTAAGCTAAAGCTATCAGACTCGGTGCTGTCTACTTTTTGCACAGCCGCGGCGCTGAGCATCACCAAACCTGCACCCGGTGTGCTGCTCCAGCCTTTTTGCGGCGCGCTGATAAGCACGTCAATGCCCAAATCTTTCATATCGAGCCAGACGCAACCTGAAGCGATACAGTCAATGACTAATAGACCACCAACGCTATGGACGGCATCGCTCAATGCTTTGATATAATCTTCTGACAGAATGATGCCAGATGAGGTTTCAACATGTGGAGCAAAAACGATGGCAGGTTTTGTTTCTTTGATTTTAGCAACCGCCTCATCGATAGCAACAGGCGCAAATGGCTTTGGCGAGTCACCCTCTTCACGATTGGCAGTCAATACCGTTGATGATTTGGCAATTTTGCCTTTGTCTAAAATTTGCGTCCAGCGATAGCTAAACCAACCGTTACGGATAATCAGGCAGTCTTTATCATTGGCCAATTGACGCGCCACGGCTTCCATCCCATAAGTGCCAGAACCCGGTACAATCGCCACCGCATCTGCGTTATAGACTGACTTTAGGTTGCTAGATAAGTCATTCATCACTTGCTGAAAGACTTTTGACATGTGGTTTAAGGCGCGGTCAGTATAGACCACCGAGTATTCTAATAAGCCGTTTGGATCAATATCTTGACGTAATGCAGTCATAGGACGCTCCTAGTTTATAGTTAGGGAATATAGTTATTTTTAAACTTTAGTTACAACTGCTCAAATACTACTATAAATAGTATTAATGGGGCACTAATATCGAGTAATAGTCGAGAGTATGACGCAAGATTGACGATATAACGCTTTATCCTAGCGCTATTGCCGCTAACAAGTCTGTCTTGTGCGCTTTATTTTTTATTTTAAACAGTACTACAGACCATCAATAGGCGCGACAATATCGTGACCACGCATTGACAGCCTATTGAATCATAAATACTGAGAATTAATAAGATGAGAAAATATTAAGAAAGGGTTGATAAAATTAAGCTTTAAAAAAAGTCAGAACCTATTGATTAAAGGCTAATTAAAAAATAATCGCAGCCATATAACCAAAAATTATCATCGCTTAATATACTCATAACAACTTGATATTAGCACTGATAATGCAGGTTGACAACGCTAGGTTTGCGTAAGTGCCCCGCTAAACTAATTGATGACTTTTTCAGAGAAACGGTTTGCAAAGAAACGCTTTTAGGATAAATAGTAGAAAAATTGATAGATTGATAGACAGCTACATTGATAAATAGCTACAAGGAGCGGAGCCATGGTTACTGGCGGCGACCGCGATGCGCGTCTTGTAATCCAGAAACCACAAAATCTAGGAGCTCATTGTCACCTTCGCGTGCCGCTTTGCGCATCAGCTTCGATGGTGCATGAGTCAGCGTCTGGGTCAAACGCCGCGACAGCTCAGTGATGATATCTTCAGGGCTGGCGTTATCTTGTTGCAGCTTAGCAATGGATTCATGCAGCAGCTTATCGACTTGGTCATGGGTGCGCGCGCGATATTGTTGAATCTCTTTGCCGACTTGGCGCACTTGAAAGCGCCGATCCATCTCAACCACCAACTGACTAACGAGCAGCTCCGCATCGACCGCCGCTTGCCTGCGCTGCTCAATATTACCAGCAATCACGTGTTGCAAGTCATCGACAGAATACAAATACACATCATCGATACGGCTAATGGTCGAGTCGATATCGCGCGGTACGGCCAAGTCAATCATCAGCATCGGCTGATAACGGCGGCTTTTAAGCGCGCGCAAGGTCATGGTCTTATCAATCAATATATCCATACTGCCGCTACAACTACTGACGATATCAGCCTCTGCCAATACTTGCGGCAATTCTTGCAGCGATTTCACTTCTACCATACGCTCAGGTCGACGCAATTCGGCGGCCAACGCTTCGGCACGCTCAGGATTGCGGTTACAAATAATGACCCGCCCGACCCCAAGCCCAGCGATATGGGTCGCCACCAAGCGATTCATCTCACCAGCTGCGACCACCAATAGCGTCCGACTGGGCAAATCATCAAATATCTGCGTCACCAGTTTGGCGGCCGCATAGCTCAGCGACACTGCTTGAGCGCCGACTTTGGTTTCGTTACGCACGCGTTTGGCAGCAGCAAATACTTGATCGACAATCCAGCCGAGCTGATTGCTGAGCGCCTTTTGGTCTTGCGCCAAATGCACAGAACGTTTGATTTGACCAAGTATCTGCGGCTCACCCAATATCATCGAGTCAAGACCAGCGGCGACTCGTAACCAATGAGTCAGGGCATGAGTATCACGGTGCACATAAAGATAAGGGTCAATTTCAGCCAAAGGTAACTGTTTAAAATCCGCCAGCCACGCTTTTATTTTTAAAATATGAGCGCTAATTGCCGCGGCAGAAGGCTGCGCACTAATGGCATTATTACTCGAGACAGCAGTTTGCTGCGCTGCTAAAGCCGCGCCTGATTCTGACGATGCTGAGACTTGCGGGACGAGTGCATAAATTTCTGTACGGTTGCACGTCGAGACAATCACGCTACCATCGGTAAAATCTTCTAGCTGCTGCAGGGCAATATTCACATCGTCACCGACAAGCGCCAAGCGCTCTCGCAGAGCGACTGGTGCGGTTTTGTGATTGACCCCAATGACCACTAATCTCATTATTGATAGACCATAAATATAACGTTTACCTGCCAGCCAAACGCTTTTAGAATGTGAAAAAACCTATACAATCAGCAGTGCTAAAAAACAGTTTTTCACAAACAGCGCTTGCTAAACTGGCTGTGAAAAAATGTCTTTAATTAATACTTGTCAATATAAAAGTCTAAAAAGCGCTTATTATATCATTATTGCTGGCTTTATTTAACAAGCAGCGCTGGGCGATGGTATTTGTCTGTATCTGGGCATGACGACGATAAATCAACTGCTACCAGGCTTTAAAATAAATGCCAGTTATATTTGTCTAACTTATCAGCGCTGGTTTACTAGCAGGCGTTTAACCTATCAGAAGTTATTCGATGTTACTTAGGGTCATTTATTGTCATGACTTAATTGCCTAAATATTGTTAGTATTTGAGTAACATAGGCGCTATTGTTTATCGCTTTCATCTGCTCTTATAATGACAACAACAAACATCTTTAAAATAAAGAAAATAAAATCCTCCTGTTAGAATGCAAGTGGACTAATGGGAAAATATTGCTCGCTAGATTTTTTGGGTCATCCTTTAGATTGCAACCTATGTATAATGATCAATCTCGCCTCCGCGCCTTATTGCAAGCTACTATTGAGCGCCTATGCCAGCGTTATAAGCTAACGTTGTCGTTGGCCATTTGTCTATGCCTAGGATTACCCGCCCACGCCAAATATGTCAGCCCGGCGTTGACCGCTCCGATATTAAATACTGACTTGTCCAATTCGTCTAAACCTTCAGCAGCTAAAGCAAGCAATACCGATATCATTGGTCATACTGCTCATGAAATACCTTCTCAACCATCGTCTACTGAGCAGTCTCAGCTAGCAGTAAATAGCGCTGATGCAAACAATCAAGCACTTACAAACCAAACACAATCAGAGCTTGGTGAGCCAAATTTATACGCGCTGTTGGATGCCGAATTTGCCGCAGATCGCGATGATAATAAGCGCGCGCTAACTATTTATAAGCAGCAATCTTTTAAACAAGATGCGACCGCCGTATTTGAGCGCGCCCTAAGCTTATCTTTACGTAATGAAAGCGTTGAGAATTCATTGCGCTTTGCTAAAACTTGGCAAGACCAAAACCCTGACCACGTGCCCGCTTGGTTTTATGTGGCGCATTTGGCCCTGCGTGCGCACGATTATGAATTAGCAGGTGCCACTCTAAATCGCATTTTAAACTATGACCCGCGAGCCGATCTTAGCGAAATACTGATTGGCATTTATCCCAATACCGATGAAGACAAACGCGAGTTACTTGCCGCTTTGCAACCTATCGATAGCGAGCAAAATGCTTCGCTTTCGGTATTAAAGGCTGGTTTACTGTATCAGTTTGATGAGCCTGAGGTTGCTATTGTCCATATCGATCGCGCCCTTGCGCGCCAGCCAGATTATGTGCCTTTTATCACTTTAAAAGCCGACATCTTACGCGAGACCAAGCCATCAGCAGCCGTGCTTGATTATATTAACCAAGCGCGCCTACGTAACCCTGATAGCAAGAGCTTATACTTATATGAGATTCGTTATTTACTTGATTTGCGGCAAAGCGAGCAGGCTTGGCAGCTATTACTTGATGCACACGGGCGCTTTGCTGATGATGACGAAATCACTTTGCTCGCCGCACTGGTGAGCTTGGACGTTGAAGAATACGCCAGCGCCGACCAGCTGCTTAATATCTTGGCTAAAAATCCGGCTTATCTTGACCAAGCCTATTACTACCTTGGCATCAGTGCCGAGCGCCAGCAGCGCTTTGAGCAAGCAAAATACTATCTCAATGGCGTGATGCAAGAGGACTTGGTGTTAGAAGCGCGGCGAAAAGTGGTGTCGTTTGAGCTGCTAAATGACGACGTCGATGCAGCCATTGCTACTTTAGAGAAGCTGCGTAAAGACTTTAGCATCTTCGCGCCTGACAGCTTTGTCATGCAAGCGGATATCTTATGGCAGCAAAATGAGCCCGAGGAGGCGCTACGGTTATTAACGCGTGCCAGCCGCAAATATCCTAATAATGAGATGCTGCTATTTGCCCGCGCGCAGCTGCTTGACGACAAAAACGATTATATCGTTAAGCGCACTTTATTGAACCATTTGCAAACGCTCGACCCAACCAACCTTGCTTATCAGCTTAGCTATGCGCAGTTATTGCTCGCCAATGAACGCAGCTCCAAGCAAGGTTTGGCGCTAGCAACGGCTATCATTCAAATCCGTTATGATGACCCGCGCTATGACAATGAGCTGCATTTGCAAGCGTTAAACGTACTCGCCGCCAATGCTTTAGCGAACGAAGATTATCAACAAGTCATCGATTATCTACAAACCCCGTACGACGTTTTTCCAACCCTACGTTCAGGCACACTACTGCTGCGCGCTTATCAAGGGCTAGGCGATAATGAAAAAGTTGAGGCGTTGCTTGCTGAGTTACAAGAGCGTTTTTCATTTGGGCAGCGCAACGTCAATGACCGTATACAGCTTTATTAACACGCTTTTGCTTAAGGCTTATTGAATACTCATCATAAAATATGATTAAAAATAAAAAACGCTTACGCTAAAAACTACAAGCCAGTTATAAGAAATGAACAGCCATGCATCAGCGCGTAACAAATTATGCTTAAGCTAAGCGTTTATTGTTTCATTTGAGCTTTTAGCAAATCTGTTGCTTTTAAAACTTGTTACTTTTAAAAATTGTCTATTTTTGAGGATATATCATGTCAGTATTAAAAAAAAACCAGCCGAATAAACTGGCGCTATTTAGCGCTTTAACGGCCGCGCTCGTTATCACATCTGGTTGTCAGTCATTAAAAACCGCCAATGCTACCAATCAGCCTGTTGGCACGGTACAAGGTCAGAAACCTGAACAACCTAAAAAGCTTGAGAACTTTAATATCACGGGCAAGATCGGCGTTACCACACCTAGTAAGGACAATTCAGGAAACCAAGGCGGCAGTGCGTTTTATGCATGGGGACAACAAAATGACCGTTTTGCTATCGAATTGATTGGTGCGCTTGGCATTGGCAAAACCAATATCGAATATAATGGTCAGTCGGCGACTTTAGTCAGCGAAAAAACCGGTACTTTAACCGCTGCTGACCCTGAAACCTTGCTCAAAAAAGCCACAGGCTGGCAGGCGCCAATTTCACAAATGCCGTACTGGATATCGGGTCGCCCAGCGCCTTCAGACAGCGCCCCACAGCTTGACGACCAAAACCGTTTGATTAGTTCGGTCAATGGTGAATGGCAAGCGAACTTTAGTTATAAAGGTAACGACAAATTGCCAAATAAAATCAGTGCCGTACAATCACAAGGTAATAAGGTAGTGATGACCATCGACCATCAAAAATAATGGCCTTATGTAGACAGTAGAAAATACTGTCTTTACGCACAATTCATAAAGACATTTATTTATGACTGAACGCAACATTGCAAAACAAGTTATCACGCGCTTGTCACCGGCAAAGATTAATTTATTTTTGCATATCACCGATAAGCGCGCTGATGGCTATCATAATCTGCAAACTGTCTTTCGCCTGCTCGACTGGGGCGATTATTTGCATTTTACGTTTGTAGACGATGCGGCACTTTCTATTATAGATAAGACCTTCGACGCTACTATGCTATGTCATCAGCTGCTAACGCTTGCTGGTGCCGACACCATAACCAGCAGTATCGATGATAATCTGATTTTTAAAGCCGCCCGAGCGTTACTAGCATTTGCTCTCCAAGCAAATAGACTATCTAAGCAGTTAGTGCCAGTACAAATCACCTTAGATAAACACCTACCGATGGGTGCAGGCTTGGGCGGTGGCTCATCCAATGCGGCAACGACCTTATTAGTCTTAAATGAGATTTGGCAGCTTAACATTACTAAAAATGAGCTGATAAAAATCGCCGCTACTATTGGCGCAGATGTGCCCATATTTATCTTTGGGCAAGATGCCATTGCCATGGGTATTGGCGAAGAGCTGACCGCCATTGATTTGCCCGAGCAGCAATATTTAGTCTTAACCCCGAACGCGCATGTGAGTACTGCTAAGCTGTTCGCGCATCCAAAGCTACAACGAGATATCGACGCCCTATCCATTGACATCATCAAAAGCCAGACCAATGACTATGTGCAACATTTAAACACGCCTTATCAAAATGTCTTTACGCCCGTAGTTATTAGTCTCGCTCCGGCTGTCGATGCAGCGTTACAGTATTTGCAAGGTTTAGAATCACAGGCACTCGGCACAGCTCGTATGACCGGCTCTGGTAGCGCCGTGTTCTTGCCATTGGATGCGAGTGTTATTGATGATAAGGTACTGTTGGCAAAATGGATTGCGGCTGCGCCTTGTGCAGGGTATCTCGTTGGCAGTTTGTAAGATGGACGTGCCCTACTCAAACTCTCAAATAAGTTGGTATTAATATGAACCATTCATATCTAAATAAGAGTCTAATAACCGCCACCGTTTTTATTTGCTTATCATCGAATTTGACTGCGTGTTCATTACTATCTAAATCTCACGATGAATCTCATGCTAATCGCTTATCCGATAAAATAACTTTGCCACAACAACTAGACATAAAAGTAAAAGACAACTCTCAAAATATAGAGGTTTCTCAGCAAGATTCCAAAGTCAGCTCGCCTACTGAACTATTCACTTATGCCGCGGCTCTTTCAATGCGAGAGATAAACTTTGTTTTCAAAGGTAAATACATTATCAAAAATAACTGCTTATACTTTGTAAAAAATAACAATGAGTACCTTAGTCCTATTTTTTATCCCGATAGAGCGATTCTTTTTGAGAATGAACAAGCCATTTCTCTAAATGGAACCAAAGTTAAGCTCGGTGAGGAGGTTGTCACTAGCGGTATAATTAAAGAGCGTATAGGTAGTTACTATTTACGAAAAGGTGATATTGTCATCGAAGACCCAGAGAATACAACTTGTTTGACGGAACCTGCAATATTTATGAGTGGTAGAGTGGTCAATCCTCTCGTACAAAAGTAACTCGCACAGCATTAGCTTACGATTGACAAGCTTAATAAAAAGACCTCTATTCACTACAATAGTAGCGATGCAACTCAGGCTAATTCACTTAGTTTCGAATAAAAGCCATAAAAACGCCTAAAGACCTTGCAAATTCTGAAAACTTATTTATAATAGGTCGCCACAATAGGGGTATAGCCAAGTTGGTAAGGCATCAGGTTTTGATCCTGACATCCGTTGGTTCGAGTCCAGCTACCCCTGCCATTTTTAAGTGTAAAGCGTTCGATATGTCGTCATTATAAGCCGTTTTTAAATAAACGCTTATTTTATTGACATTGACAACGTTATCCCAGTTTCGGTATAGTTTGCAATGAACACCGTTAGGGAAAAGTTATGATGTAGACGGTTTATCTGTTTATACAATAACGAACAGGTCGTGACGCTATTCTAAGCATAATTTACTATAAATTATACCTAGATATCGACGTACACAGCCTAGATATTACAGGGGTATAGCCAAGTTGGTAAGGCATCAGGTTTTGATCCTGACATCCGTTGGTTCGAGTCCAGCTACCCCTGCCATTTTTTACTGTAATAGTAGTCATCAATAGTTTTCCATACTCTTTTCTAAATTTGAGCAGTTTGATACTGCTTAGCGGTCGCTGCTTGAGTTAATCAATAGGACTTCTGTCATGCCTTATTTGGCGATTTTTACGGGTAATGCCCACCCAGAATTAGCAAAAACCGTAGCCGATCATCTCCATATACCTCTTGGTAAAGCTGACATCACGCGTTTTTCTGATGGCGAAATTGCCGTGGAAATCAAAGAACACGTTCGCGGTAAAGACGTGTTTATCATGCAGCCTACTTGTGCACCGACCAACGACAATTTGATGGAAATCATGATGATGGCCGATGCCTTGCGTCGTTCTAGTGCGGGCCGTATCACTGCTGTCATGCCCTACTTTGGTTATGCGCGTCAAGACCGTCGTCCGCGTTCAGCACGTGTGCCTATTTCGGCCAAAGTCGTCGCTGACATGCTAAACATCGTCAGTATCGATCGCGTCATGACTGTTGATTTGCACTCAGATCAGATTCAGGGTTTCTTTGATATCCCAGTTGATAACATCTACGGTACGCCTGTCTTATTGAACGATCTTAAAAAACAAGATTATGACAACATCATGGTAGTGTCACCTGACGTTGGTGGTGTGGTACGTGCGCGCGCGATGGCGAAGCAGTTGGGCGATACCGACATGGCGATTATTGATAAACGCCGTGCCCGTGCCAATGAATCACAAGTGATGCACATCATTGGTGATGTCCGTGACCGTGACTGCGTCATCGTTGATGATATGGTTGATACCGCAGGTACGTTATGCAAAGCCGCTGAAGCCTTAAAGCAAAATGGCGCACGCCGCGTACTCGCTTATATTACTCACCCTGTCCTATCGGGTAATGCGCTAAAAAACATCAGCGAATCGGAATTGGATGAGATTGTGGTAACTGATACCATTCCATTGTCTGACGCGGCTAAAGCCTGTAGCAAAATCCGTCAAGTAAGTATCGCACCGATGCTTGCTGAAAGCTTACGCCGTATCAATAACGAAGAATCTATCAGCGCTATGTTTGATGCCTAGTTAATGCTTAAGATTTTCTTTCGCTAAAAAATATATTACTAAAAAACGCTAAGTTTAATGACTTGGCGTTTTTTTATGTAAGATGGTCGCGCACCATTTTCTCTAGGTCTTTATTATTGTTAAAGAATCACGTATAATGCGCGCCTGTATTCATCATTCGTTAACCCCTATTATTTTTAGGTATTTTATACTTAGCGACATGATTGATACTTTCTAAAGTATTGATTATCCGGTGATAGACTGGTCGCAAGTCTGTTATTGCTGGTAGATACTTCACATACTCTCTATAGGATTATATCCATGGCTATTGATCATTTTGCAATCAACGCAGTTGACCGCTCTGCTGAACAACAAGGTAAAGGTGCGAGCCGCCGCCTACGTAAGCAGAACCTAGTTCCTGCTATCATTTACGGTGGTGGTGAAGAACCAACTGCTATTTCTATCAAAATCAACGAGCTCGTAAAATCGCTTGAATATGAAGCGTTTTTCTCACAAATTTTGACCATCACTACCGATAAAGGTGATGAGCAACAAGTGGTTATCAAAGACTTGCAGCGCCATCCTGCTAAAGGTTTCCCAATGCATGCAGATTTTCAGCGCATTGTGAAAGGTCAAAAAATCAACATGCACGTACCGCTACATTTTGCTGGTCGTGAAGAAGCGCCAGGTACGAAAGCGGGCGGTATCTTATCTACGCTAGTATCTGATGTTGAAATCGTTTGCCTACCATCACAATTACCTGAATACTTAGAAATCGACGTATCAGGCATGGAAATCGGTGATCTATTCCGTCTATCAGACATCAAATTGCCTGAAGGCGTAATCATCTTTGATCTTGACATGGAAGATGCGCACGACCGTACTGTTGTGAACATGCAGCCACCAACAGTTGAAGAAGTTGACGAAGATGCTGACGAAGTTGATGCTGATGAAGTACCTGCTACTGAGCAAAACGCTGACGGCGAAGTTAAAGAAGACAAAGACGCTGAATAATAATCTTTATAACGCTTATATAGCAGCCTTATGGTTGCTCGGTTATAAAAGATTGGTTTAGTCAAAAAATAGCAGGTGATGAATGTCTCCTGCTGTTTTTGTAACTGAGGTTTGAAAAGAAGGTTTAAAAAGTAGGATAAGCACGATCAGTTCATCTTACTTTTCAAACCTTATCTCTTATTTATTAAATAAAAGCAGGGTGTTTTTATGGCCATAAAGCTTATTGTCGGTCTTGGTAATCCTGGTCAGCAGTATATGTTTACGCGTCATAATGCCGGGTTCTGGTTCGTCCATCATTTGGCGCAGCAGTTTAACATTGCTCTCGCCCCTGACAAAAAATTCCACGGGGTAACGGGACGCGGGCAAATTCATGGTCACGATGTGCGCCTGCTGATGCCTCTGACCTTTATGAATAAATCTGGTCAATCGGTGGTGCCGATGGTCAATTTTTATGGCATTAACAATAATGAGCTGCTGATTGCCCATGATGAGCTCGATATACCCGCTGGCAGTATCAAGCTCAAAACCGACGGCGGACACGGTGGTCATAATGGTCTGCGTGATATCACCCCGCACATCGGCAACGACTTTCATCGCCTGCGTATCGGCATCGGTCATCCGGGTCACAAATCTAAAGTCAGCGGTCACGTATTATCGAAAGCGGCGCCCGATGAACAAATGGCTATCGATAGCGCGTTAAGTGCTGCTTTTGATGCGCTGCCATTACTATTAGATGGTGATATTGAAAAGGCACGCTCGCAGATTAATGGCTTTAAATTACCGGAATAATCTGCCGTTGATGGCAAACATTTAAGTCATTTAAATCGCCAAAGCGTAAATTTAGCCGTGACTTTTAGGCAAATAACTTTTATTCTACTTACCCTGTCCCCATTAAGCTTTTGATTTGGTTCATTTATATCAGTTACCCTAAGGAAGCAACCTATGCTACTTAATATGCTCAAGTGCAAATTACATCGCGCCCGTGTTACCCATGCTGAACTGCACTACGAAGGCTCATGCGGTATCGATGGTGACCTACTAGACCTCGCTGGTCTGCGTGAAAACGAATCTATCGATATCTACAATGTCACCAATGGCAAGCGTTTTCGCACCTATGCGATTCGCGCTGAAGCGGGCTCTGGCATTATCTCGTTAAACGGTGCCGCCGCGCATATGGCAGACCTGGGCGATATCGTCATCATTTGTGCTTATGCCCATTTTGATGAAGTAGAAGCCGCTACCTATCAGCCAAAACTGGTGTATTGCAACGAAGACAATACCGTGAAAGACACTGCCAATATCATTCCGGTACAAGTGGCTTAATTATCCATGACTGCTATTTAAGTGATCAATAAAAAAGCTGAATCTAATTAAGATTCAGCTTTTTTTATGCTATTTATTTATCCTGCTTACGGTTTCTAATCACCCGCCATAGCCCTTCATTTTCTGTTTTCGGCATTTTTAAAGTGATGGTATTTGATAGCATGTCTTGTATTGCCAAACCGCGACGATTAAACAGACAAAAGGCATAGTTGAAAACAAAGCCCAAAAAAGCACTGGTCAATAAGATAGCGCGTGAACCACCGATGACACTACCGATGAGTCCAAATATCAGCGGCATCAGGCTCGCCGCCAAGATACGTTTGAACGACTGCCCCCACGTAAGCAGGTGACCATCATTATTGACCGTTTTTAAGCGCCACGTTTGCATACCTAGTGTTTGCCCACCGCGGCGCCAAAATAGCCCGTAGAAGCCCACCAGCGTCAGGATAAACGAAGGGGTCATAATAAAGTTTTGATACCATGTCGGTAGCGATCTGGCTTGCTGTGACTGCGTGCCCGTCTCCATCGTCAATAGCGTACCAATTACTGTCAGCACCGTACCAACCAAAAACAGTAGTGCCAAAATCAACATACCATCATAAAGGATGGCCGCCATACGCGTGCCTGGCTTGGCAATCACTGCCTCTTCGGCAACGGAGTCTTGATGCGCTGAGTTGGTGCGTGGCGATTTTGCTTTAGTAGCAGCTTTTGGTGATGATTTTGACATGATACCAGCCCATAACAAGCGAAAAATAGAGCGCTCATTGTACCGTAATTCAGGCGCTTAGCGTACCTTATGATAAGACAAGACTTTTGGTACAAGGGCAGGAGAATTTGAGTGTAGGAAAAAACATCAATACCAGATTGTACTGCTATAAAAATGACAGACATAAAAAAATCGCCAAATTGTCATAAGACAGGCGATTAATTTAGTTTAGCTTAATGGTTACATGAACAAATAAGCTAGTATGCAAATGGTGCGCTTGGAGAGATTCGAACTCCCGACCCCTTAGTTCGTAGCCAAGTGCTCTATCCAACTGAGCTACAAGCGCGTACTTTGCACATTATCTACTGAATTATTCAAAAATAATTGCAGTAAATTAGTTTGGTTATTATATAGATAATCTCGCTTGTGTCAACTCATTTTTTAATTAAATTCAAATTATTTTTGAATATTAATCTAAAAAATTATTAACGCTATTTTTGCGTTATTACTCTTTATAACAACTGAATAAATGGCGGTGAAGGAGGGATTCGAACCCTCGATACGCTTACACGTATGGTTCCTTAGCAGGGAACTGGTTTCAGCCACTCACCCACTTCACCGAACGATTTAAGACACTTATCAAGATATTCTTATTAAAAATGCTTTTTAAGCCAAATATCTTTTTAAATACAGTATCGATGCTAATGATACGTCTTATGCCGTGGGCGAGTATTATAACAAAGCCGAAACGAATTGCAAGCCTTGTCTACAGATTTAATGCCGCTTTTGTCATAATTGTTAATTTAAATGGTTTTATCATTCTCTAGGCATAAGGAATATCTCATTTAGCGGTGAATTTCCAAGTTTTTAGGTTTTATTACTTATAATCAAAATATCCCAAAATCGCTACGGGATTGCTGATATCAATTGTTTGTAGCCTCTGTCTGCGCAGGTACAGCAAGCAAGAAAAATTGATATCAGCAGATATATTGATATTACTTTCCACTGATTATATTTACCAAAATCTGCTGGCTATGGCTTTTTGAGTCATGGGTGGCTATAGTATTTATCATTCATTATAGGACAAATAAAAGGAAGGGTTATGCGACCGGTAGTATTGTGTTTTTCAGGATTGGATCCGTCAGGTGGTGCTGGATTACAAGCGGATATCGAGGCAGTCGGTCAAGCAGGCGCGCATGCCGCCATCGCTTGTACGGCAATCACCATTCAAAACTCGCAGCAGGTATTTGGTTTTGAGGCTTGTGCGGCCGACTTGGTAGCAGCGCAGGCGACCACCGTGCTCGATGATTTGCCTGTGCGCGTGATTAAGTCAGGTATGCTTGGTACCACTGACAATATCGCCATGCTGACGCGTTTATTTGCCGAGCAGGTTATCGCTGCTGAGACGCCATTTGTCCTCGACCCGGTATTGGTTGCCAATAGCGGTGGCAGCTTGGGCGATGAGCAAACCTTGGTAACGGCGTTTAGAAAACTACTGCCCTATGCGACGTTAATCACCCCAAATACGCATGAGCTACGCGCTTTAAGCGACGAGCAAGATTTACATATCGGTGCGCAAAAACTATGCGCCCAAGGCTGTCATGCGGTATTGGTCAAAACTTCACACGACTTTGATAGCGGTGATATCGAGCAATATTTATATATCAAAGGCGAGATGGTGCATAAAAGCGTTTTACCGCGCCTAAAAGGTGAATTTCATGGTTCTGGCTGCTCGTTAGCGAGCTTTATCGCTGGACGCTTGGCGATGGGTGACGCGCTTATCGAGGCAGTAAAGGCGGCGGATCATTGGATTACTCAAACCCTGCGCGCTGCTGATGCGCCGCACCCTAATGATGCTAATGCCCAATTGATACCCAATCGTTTTGTAGAATCTTAGAATAACCTATAGATGGTAAATAAAAAAAGGCGCTCTATAAAATATAGAGCGCCTTTTGTATCTTTTATAGAATCGCTAGTTTTTTAAATTTTATTAGGCCAGCCTAACCCAACATCGGCATAAAGTTTGATGCCAAACCGCCGATAAAGATTTCAAGCAGATAAAAGGCAAAAAAGGCAATCATTGGCGATAAATCAATCATACCCAAGTTTGGCGTGATACGACGAAACGGCGCTAAAATTGGTTCAGCCAACATAACAATAATACCAATAATCGGATGCTGAGACTGGGTAAACACCACAATCCAGCTGACAATGATAGAACCGATGACCAGATAGCGGCACATGCGTAAAAAGTCCAAAATCAAGCTGATAGTACCCGTAAAGAATAGCGGAACAGGCGCGATACCTTTATGGGTCAAAGCCGCTTTACCAGAGATATCAATCAGGCGAATTAAAAACATCAATACAATGGCAGCAATACTAATACGGCCTTGGCCGACGGTGGGGAAAATACGCCCAAATACATCGACGATATGGGTGGCTTTATAAGCAGGCGCAATCATAGGGTTGCTGGCATCCATCCCCGCAAACTGTAGCATAAAGCGGATAAATACCAACATCATGGCGAAGGTGGTGACCAAATCAAAAATTTGCAATAACATGTTGTTCATGAAGTGCTACTCAAGGTGACATTATTAACGGGTTTTAGGATGACGAATGTCATTATTAGGCATTTTTATGACTTTAAGTTTTTTATGACTTTAAGTTCTTATAATTATTAATAAGGCATCTCATCAACCGCGACATGCCCTATCAATAGCGTACTAGCTATTCAGTACTATTTACTCATCTCTTCACTTAGCGCTTGGCTACGATCGGCGCAAGCTTGCATGGCTTCAACGATTTGACGGCTGATGTCATTGGCTTGCATGGACTCAATGGCTGCTTGGGTCGTGCCGTTTGGTGATGTGACTTTACGACGTAGCTCGCTTGGTGCGTCTTCACTACCCAGCGCCATTTTTGCCGCACCTAGCATGGTTTGCATCGCTAGCGCTGAAGCTTGCTCTTTATCCAATCCTAATGCGACTCCGCCATCGACCATTGCTTCGATAAAGTAAAACATATAAGCGGGCGCTGAGCCTGATACGGCGGTGACCGCATGCATGTGCTCTTCATTATCGACCCACATGACCAGACCTGACGCTTCCATCACTGCGGTTGCCAATTGTTTTTGCTCAGCGGAAATTTCATCCGTACCGTAAAGACCGGTTGCGCCCATTTGAATCATGGCTGGCGTATTTGGCATCGCACGAACGATATTGCCATAGCCGCCGAGCATATTTGATAATAGCGCAGTCGATAACCCTGCTGCCACTGAAATCACCAGCTGCTTATCTAAAGCATCAGCAAAACCACTGACCACCGCTTTCATGACTTGCGGCTTGACCGCCAATACCACGATGTTAGCACCGATAACCGCCGCTTTTGTATCGGCCGTTGGATCGACTGTATTTAGTCCCTTGGCAGCCAATTGCTCGCGCGCGTCACTGCTTGGATCAGCAACGGTAATCAGACTCGGTTTGACGCCGCAGCTGATAAGCCCGCTAATCAAAGCCTGCGCCATATTACCGCCGCCAATAAAGCTGATTTTTTTATTATCTAATACTGACATACGTGTCTCCTATTCAAAAAATGCAAAGGCATTCAAACTAACATAATGATAGGTAAAATGACACTCAGTTTACCATACTGCTACTGGCGTCGTTTGATAAATTGAAAGGCTTAGTCAAGAGCTCGCAGTTTAAATAAACTCTCAATCAGACAATGCATATCATCATTTAGAATGTTTTAATAATATTTAAATGGCTTTCGATAATCTCGGCTACCTGATTTATGTCAGCATTCATACTCGAGGATTCAGTCTTTAACATCCAACTTCTAAAAGGCGATATTAATAAAATAGGCAGTTCTATCAGGTGCTCACTTTCTAAAAGCTCGTTTTTACTACTTTCCTTATTTATCAAAGTCACACTCACCATGATCAAATTCTCACGCAGCCATGATGGAATAGCCAAGGTTTGATAAAGCTTTTTGCCTGATTGCGGGCGCGATGCCAATGCCGTTTGCACACGCTGATTGCGCTCTAATGGCGCAAAGGTAATCTTAAGCTTATTCTTATCGCTTTCTACGTTATAGCCTTTTAATAGCTGCGTTACTTCATTTGGTAGAATCTGTAATTGCCAAATAAATTTTTCATCACTGCATAAGGTAATTGAAATAGGCTTACTGTCAGCAGCAGTGAGACCGCATAAGACCTGCATCTGCTTAGTAAGCGGCAACTCTAACCACTTGAGCCAATCACTACTTAAACGATAAAGCTGCTGGCGATAACGGCGAATAGTATAAGACGCTTTGCGACCTTGCCAAAACAGCGCCGTTTGATGGTCATTATCATCACGTTGGCTTAGACTTAAGACATCATCGACGAGCTGTTTAGCGGGCGGTAATGGCTCATCTTGACCAAGCCAATAATGCAATAATTGGCGCTGACGATAAATCGGTAGTTTTTGCAATTTATCTATATCTAGCACGCGCTGGGCAGGTGGCAGCTGTAATGATGCAATCTCTGTCTGCTGTAAGTCCTTTGCCGCTTGGGCATTGATTATCAATTGTGCGTCACTTAGTAATTGCGCGCTACGAGCAATATTATCAATAACGTTAGAGTTATAGCTCGCCAATACTGGCATGATATCTCGACGTAAGCCGCTACGAACATTATCGCCAGTATCATTGGTTGGGTCGTTGATATATGGCAGCTTTAAACGCTGAGCATAGGCGCTGATAGTGGTGCGTTTGATACTCAGCCACGGTCGCCATAATGCTATGCGATGTGCGCTTTTTGCCTGCACACGCCACGGCTGCATAGCCGATAGACCATTTACCCCAGCGCCTTGAATCAGGCGCATTAAAACCGTTTCCGCTTGGTCATCGGCATGATGGGCTAATAATAAAACATCATCTTGATTAAGTTGCGCGCGCATCACATCATAGCGCGCTTGCCGTGCGGCTTGCTCATCTCGACCATTGAGCTGCGCCTGTAAAATCCGACAAGGTATATTTTGCGCCTTTGCCCAGTTAGCAACGTGCTGTGCCCAAGCGCCACTATCTGCTTGCAGATTATGATTGACATGCAGTAATTGCGGTAAAAATGGCAGCTTACCTTGGCGATAAAGCTGTACGCAAAGTGCTGCTAATGCCAACGAATCACGCCCGCCACTACAGGCCAGCCAAACTCGCCGACCATGTAGTTGCTCGCCATATTCAGCTAGACTTTTTAACAATGCCTCTGCTAGAACAGCATCGATAGGCAGTTCTGCAATTGGTTCAATGGGGTGTGGAAGGATTGCGCTACTGGTCATAATCGTTCTTATTTACTGGGTGGTTTTATTTACGTATCAATCAATTAAAACATAAACAAGTCGGCACAAAAAAACGCGCCATAAAATGACACGTTTTTATTTTAACATTAAGCGCAAAGCGATATCGTTAAAAGCTAAGTTTAAGTAACCTAGCAATATACTTTCATATAAATGCTTAGCAAGGCAACATCACTTCTGAGTTAAAGGATTTTAATTTCTCATAACGCAGCTCACAGCGCTCATGCGCATCCATGTCTTTAAGCTCATCTAGTTGCTCAACGATTAATGCTTTTAGCGCCGTCATCACAGGTTGCGGTTGAAGATGAGCGCCCTCGCCTTCGTCGATAACTGCGTCAATTAGGCCCATTTGATAAAGGTTAATCGCATTTAGTTTTAATGCTTCACTGGCATCTTGGGCTTTTTCAGCAGTTTTCCACAGGATAGACGCACAGCCTTCAGGTGAAATGACTGAGTAAATACTGTTTTGTAGCATATTTACTTTGTCGCCAACGCCAATCGCCAATGCGCCCCCTGAGCCGCCTTCACCAATAATGGTAACGATAACAGGTACTTTAAGGCTAGAGAATACGGCGATACTTTCAGCAATGGCTTGCGCTTGGCCGCGCTCTTCGGCACCGATTCCGGGGTAGGCACCTTGGGTATCGACAAAGGTCATCACCGGAATATTAAAGCGCTCAGCCATTTTGACCAAACGAATGACTTTGCGATAACCCTCGGGGTTTGCCATGCCAAAATTATGAGCGATACGCTCACGCGTACTACGACCACGATGTTGACCAATCACCATTACAGGCTGACCATCTAGGCGCGCAAGACCACCAAGAATAGCCTTGTCATCGGCATAAGCACGGTCGCCATGCAACTCATCAAATTCGGTAAACAGCTGATTGACATAGTCCATAAATAATGGACGTTTGGCATGCCGTGCAAGCTGAACGCTATCCCAGACGGTACTCATAGACGCTTCCCTTTCATAATTCTATACAATGTGGTGATGGTTAATAATGGCTGTGTTAGTTAATACTGTTATTATCGACTCTCAAATAATGAAAGTACAGTTGTAAACTCAATAGAAGCTATAGTAGCACATCTTAAATCGCATGGCATTACTGACAACGCCGCTTTTGTTACGTTAATCCGTAGCGCCATTATTATAATAGTAACGGCTTCGCATTAAGAATCAGTATTAAGAGTCGGCATTAAGAAACAGTATGAGCAATCAGCCCTTATTCCTCAATCACACTGCCATCAACAACGCTCAGCTTTACGCCCCATTTAGCAAACTGCTCAATCTCCGTATGCAAATCTGACAATAAGAAAGTATAGTGCTCACTACTTTCGCCAACGGTGATTTGCCAGCGGTTATTATCAATCACTTTTAGCGCCAGTTTTGGTAACTCATGATCGCTGCGACTATGATGCGCCAGTACCGCTAAGCGTAGCAGCAAACACAGATAAACGAGCGAATCACCGCCGATGGTACACGTTTGCTCTAGCATATCCGCTTTAAGCTTACGGCGATGGTTAAGCATCAATTGTGCCATCCGCTTTTGATCCACTTGCGAAAACCCTGGAATATCAGAGTATTCAACCAAATAAGCACTGTGTTTATGATAGCCGCTATGCGCAATTGCTAAACCGATTTCATGTAATGACGCTGCTCGTCTAAGTAAATCACCATCTTCTGTACTAAGTCCGAGCTTTTCTTTGACTTGCTCAAATAAACTGCGGCTGGTTTTGACCACTTGTTTGGCTTGTTTTTTATCACCAGAGTAGCGTTTAATCAGCGCAAGCACACTGCGGTCACGCACATCTTCGCTAGCAAAACGTCCAAGCATATCGTACATGACGCCTTCACGCAGCGCGCCATCTGAATACACCATGGTCTCAATGCCGAGCACTTTCATCACCGCTCGCAATACCGCAACGCCCGCTGGGAAAACCGCTTTACGGTGTTCTTTGACGCCTTCTAATTCAATGTCATCGACGTTGCCAATTTTAAGCAATAATTTTTCTAACTTTTTCACGCCTTTATAGGTGATGCGTTCTTGTTCATCTGCCCAGCCTTTTGACACAAGGACGTTGCGCACCGCTTTAATCGTCCCACTTGAGCCAACCACACTACTCCAGCCGACTTTTTGGTAACGGCCATTAATCGCCAGCACTTCTTTGCGCGCCGCTGAGATGGCATTATTAAAGGCTTCTTTGGTAATCAAACCGTCCGCAAAATACTTTTGGGTAAAGGCAACACAGCCCATCTGCAAGCTTTCGGTCAATAACGGATCGAACTCTTGACCAATGATAAACTCTGTCGAACCGCCGCCGATATCAATAACCAAACGCTTATCGCTACTGGCATTGGTATGCGAGACGCCCAAATAAATCAAACGCGCCTCTTCACGTCCAGCGATAATCTCAATCGGTTTCGGTAAAATTTTATTGGCCCGAGTAATAAAGTCATTGGCGTTTTTTGCTTGGCGTAAGGCGTTGGTTGCTACCACGCGAATACGCTCGGGCGGCACCGAATCCAAACGCGCCACAAAGCGGCTTAAGCATTCAAGCCCGCGCTTTTCAGCCGCCGCGCCCAAGATATTATTCTCATCGAGTCCGGCAGCGAGCTGCACCTTTTCAGACATAGACACCACTTTTCGCACTTCACCGTGGTCGAGACGCGCAATCGCCAGATGAAAACTGTTGGAGCCGATATCAATAGCGGCCATCATTTCATCTTCAGCAAGTGGTGGATTTTTTAGGTAGTCTTTGGGCATAAGCGAGATTGTTACCGTATTAGATAAAGTGATATTTAAAAGCCTTCAAGCTTTTAAAATAAAGAATATGAGCAAGTTTTGCCATTAAAGCATTTATGCCAAACGCTGGCAAGTCAGCGGCTACCATCGCTAAACACAGCTTGCAAAAACATTCAAAAATCTAAGAAAACTCGATTAAATACTGGCTAAACAGTGATTAAACCAGAACCTTAAAGTCAGTCTCTAACGCTTGTTTTAATGCACTCGGTTTGCTACATTGAAAATGCGTTAGAATCTCATAATTAGCCGGTATATTGTAATAGATAACAAGCACTTACTTATATTATAAACATTGGTTATATAAGCTCATTACATAAAGCAGCCCTCAATTTTGCGATTGAGCATTCATAACTCATTGATGATTTAAAATAACTCATTTGCAAGGAAGCAAAGTCATGAATCAAGCCACTACCCAAACCTCACAAAACAAAGCTGCCCAAACTGAAAATGCCGATACTCATATTAATAAACAAAGTAATGGCAAGCTTATCAATATAGCAGACCCAGCCAAGCATCAATTTTATGACTTTTATTTAAATGAACATCAAAACATGGCGTGCCGCCGTTTGCACTTCGCCGGTAGTAGCTTTGGCTTATTAGGCTTAGCAAAGTCTGTCAAAAATCGCTCAGCCAAACCGCTGCTTAAAGGTATTGCCGCAGGATATGCTTGCGCGTGGGTTGGCCATTTTTTCTTTGAGAAAAACAAACCGGCTACTTTTAAATACCCATTACAAAGTTTTGCTGGTGATATTCGTATGTTCACCGATGTGCTCCGCGGTAATTTAAGTTTAAAAGACCGTAAGTTTGATAAAGCGCGTTAAATTTATTGATAATAAACAGACAAAATAAAAACTGGGCCAGTTTAAGACGCTAGCCCAGTTTTTTATGTCGTTATCAAAAATCTATTATTTAGCAGCTATTTAGCGTAAAGACTTACGAAGTATTTTACCTACAGCGGTTTTCGGTAACTCATCGATAAAATCGTAAGCTTGCGGACGCTTATAACCGGTCAAACGCTCTTTGGCAAACGCCGCCAATTCCTCAGCCGTTAAGCTGGAATCTCTTTTAACCACAAACGCTTTTGGCACTTCGCCACTGTGCGCATCTTCAATGCCAACGACAGCCACCTCGAGCACTTTAGGATGTTCCGTCAGCGCCGCTTCCACTTCATTTGGATATACATTGAAACCCGAAACCAAAATCATATCCTTTTTACGATCAATCAATGTCAAAAAGCCATTTTCATCTAACATGCCGATGTCACCGGACTTAAAGTACCCATCATCGGTAAAGGTCTCTGTATTATCCAAACCCCAATAACCCTGCATCACTTGTGGCCCTTTAATCCCCACTTCGCCGGGCACGCCAACAGCGCAGGCGGCTCCTTGCTCATCAATGATTTTGATATCCATCATGGCTAAAGGTAATCCGACGCTGCCATTAAAGCTATCTATCCCTGGTGGATTAAAAGAGATAACCGGCGACGTTTCTGACATGCCATAACCTTCATTAATAATCATGCCTGTAGCGCGCTGCCATCGGTCAGATACCGCTTTGATAATCGCGGTGCCGCCACCGATAGATAGTGCCAAGCGACTAAAATCAAGCTCGGTAAACTTTGGATGATGGAGCATGCCATTAAATAACGTATTGACCGAAGGAATCACATGCGGCTGATGCTGTTCAATGCTATTTACTAAGCCATCGATATCGCGCGGATTGGTGATCAATATATCTTCCCAGCCGCCATAAATACCCAGTAAACCACAAACCGTGAAGGAGAAAATATGATAGAGCGGTAAAGGGTTAAGTATCTTGATTTGCTCGCTGCGACCTGCTTCGACAACGCTGCCAAACATTGCATAACACTGGCAAATATTCGCCATCAAATTATAATGAGTAAGCATCGCGCCTTTTGGCTTACCCGTTGTGCCGCCGGTATACTGGAGTAACGCCAAGTCTTCGCGCGTGATGGTCGGTGGCTGAAACTGATCTGCATGATACGCTTGCATAATATGAGCAAAGCTGACATAACGTTCTTGATGAGATTTCGCAACTGTAAGCTCGTTTTCACCGTCATTTTCGGTTGAACAATGAATACTGTTAAGGATAGCAATATCATTATCGATAAGCTCAGCACTCGGATTGATAGAACAATGTACGACTAAAGACAGTTGCGCTTTAACCTCATCATCCAATTTATCGAAAGCTGCCGACATACCATCGACAATCACCAATCCACACGCTTGAGAGTCTGTCAGCTGATGGGCCAACTCATACTGGGTATACATCGGATTGACATTTACCAACACTACCCCTGCGCGCAGACAACCTAGCAATACCACCGCATATTGCAATATATTTGGCAATTGCACCGCAACACGGTCGCCCTTTTGAATGTTTTGTGCTTGTAAAAAAGCAGCAAAGCGGCGACTTGCAACATCTAACTGAGCAAAAGTTAAGGTGGCAGCGCCCATGCTAAAAGCAATAGCGCTACTGTGCTGATCAATTCTTGGTTGCAATAAATCGAGCAGGTTGTCCTTTCCGATTAACACATCCAAATTATTTTCTAAGCCATATTGCTCGTAAGCTCGCTGCCATAATGGCGGAACACGGCTACTTGGCGCATTATTTTCAAAGCTATTATCCATCAAATTGCATCCTTGCTAAAACGTGATTGGTGCTCTCAGAATAGCACAACTTAGTCGTTGTATTATAGGTTCTAGAACAAGGATACTTTTAGGTTATAGATTATTTTCAAGCCTGAATAACTTCCACCATTTATTAAGAATTCGTTTTATTAATACGCAGGCACAAAAAAACCAGCGCGATAATCTTGCTGGTTTTTTTGTTGTACCTATAAACTCTAAAGAACATTAAACTTTAAATTTTAGACAAGTAATTTTAACCAAATGAATTACGCTTTTACCATTTCAGCAAAAATCTCATCAGCGGCTTTAATAGACGCTTCAATGTCTGCATCACTATGCTTGATCGACATAAAGCCTGCTTCATAGGCAGATGGCGCAAGATAAATACCGCGCTCTAACATGCCATGAAAAAAGGTATTAAACACATCCATATCGCATTCGGTGACGTCATCAAAGTTTTGCGGTACGTTTGTCGCCTTGTCTTTAACAAAGAACATCCCAAACATGCCGCCCAACTTATTGGTGCGCAGATTGATACCATGCTTGTCTGCCGCCGTTTGGATACCATCAATAAGCTGGTCTACTTTCGCAGATAATTCGGCGTAAAAACCATCAACGGTTAAATCTTCAAACATCGCAATACCAGCGCGCATGGCCAGCGGGTTACCTGATAACGTACCCGCTTGATAAACGCCGCCAAGTGGTGCAATACAGGACATCACTTCTTTTTTACCACCAAAAGCACCAACCGGTAAACCGGCACCGATGATTTTACCAAAGCAGGTTAAATCAGGGTCAATGCCAAAATGCGCTTGCGCGCCACCAAGCCCAACGCGAAAACCGGTCATCACTTCATCAAAAATCAATACCGCGCCATTGGCGGTACATTCTGCGCGCAAAGTATCATGGAATTCTTGAGTTGGAATGACCATATTCATGTTGCCAGCGATTGGTTCCACAATCACGCAAGCAATCTCACTACCCCATTTTGCAAAGCACTCTTTAATCGCTTGCGGGTCATTATAAGGAATGGTAATCGTATGCTTGGCAAAATCGGCTGGCACGCCTTTTGACGTTGGTTCGCCAATATCTAGCATCCCTGAACCCGCTTTTACCAGTAAGCTGTCTGAATGACCATGGTAGCAGCCTTCAAATTTGACGATTTTATCACGCTCAGTAAAGCCGCGCGCCAAACGAATCGCGCTCATGGTCGCTTCCGTACCCGAGCTTGTCATGCGAATCATCTCAACGCTTGGGACGATCTCGCAAATCTTATCGGCAACGGTGGTTTCAAACGGCGTTGGCGTACCAAAACTCAAACCATCATCAGCGGCTTTTTTAACGGCATCAATGACTTTTGGATGCGCATGACCCAAAATCATCGGGCCCCAAGAGCCGACATAATCAATATAAGCATTGTCTTCGGTATCATAGATTTTGCTGCCGTTAGCACGATGCATAAAAATAGGCGTACCACCAACGCCAGCAAAGGCGCGAACCGGTGAGTTTACACCACCAGGAATATGCTTACGTGCTTGCGCAAAGAGTTGCTCATTTTTAGTACTCATAATTAGTCTCTACTTATTTTTTTGGTGTTATTTTATTAACAATCACTTAATTAACAAAAACTTAAGCTTTTTTAACCACTGACGATTTGAGCTTCATCGGTCCAAAACCATCGAGTTTACAGTCGATATCATGACCATCAGACGCATCTGGCAACAGACGAATCCCTTTTGCTTTGGTGCCGACTTTGATAATGGTTGATGAACCTTTGACCTTTAAGTCTTTAATCACGGTGACGGTATCGCCATCTTGCAGCTCGTTACCGACCGCATCACGAATGACCGCATCTTGCGCTTCAGCCTGCGCCGCATCGGTTTCAGCCGCGGTCCACTCATGAGCACACATCGGACATACCAGTAACGCACCATCTTCGTACGTATATTCAGCATCGCATTTTGGGCAATTGGGTAAGCTCATAATTTTCTCGTCAGCTGTGATAAATTGGGTGTATTCTAACGCTATCATTGTACCGTAACTCGCCGGCTTTCACCAATCGCTACGCTTGTAAACACAGAACTGTGACTAATTGATACATTCGCTTATCCCTTAACGCGGACGTTTTTTATCACGTGGTTTTTTGTGGTACTCTGCTGTAACCAAATTTGATTTGATCACCATTTGTCTTTAGGTACTAAAAAGATGGTAAAAACTTAAATAACGACTTTTTCGCATTATTTTAACAGTAAATTTTATAACGACTTTAATCACTCAGTATTAACCCTAATATCTGAGGCTATAGCGACTCATAAATAGGACAATAATAATGACTCAATCAACATTGCCACAATTTGTTCAACTAACCATTCAAGGTGAAGATGCCGCAAAGTTCTTACAAGGGCAGCTGACCTCTGATGTCACTAAGCTTGGGCTTAGCTATCAAGCAACGGCGCTTAGCAATTTAAAAGGTCGTATCGATTTTGGCCTTTGGATTAAAAAACAAGACGAAAAGCATTTTGATGTAGTCATCAGTGCCGATTGCGCTGAGGCGTTGCAAGCGCATCTTAAAAAGTTTGGCGCCTTTTCAAAATTTGATACCAGTGCACCAACGCCCATTTATCCTTGCGTACTCGATGGAGTACCAACCTTTAGTCATAAAGACGAGCATAATACTATCGATGACACCCAAGCGTGGATGCAAGCGAGTCTTGCAGCGGGTAACTATTGGATAGTCGCGGACACACGAGGCGAGTTTCAGCCGCAAGAGCTGCGCCTACATCAGCGCGGCGGTATGGATTACGATAAAGGCTGCTACCTCGGTCAAGAAGTCATTGCCCGTATTTACTTTAAAGCCGCGCCAAAAGCGTTTTTACATTATGTTAGCGGCACAGGTGAGGCGCCAGCCGCAGGTGATAAGCTAGAGAAAATTCAGGTGGTCAATGCCATTGCTGATGATGATATAAATGCCAATAGCTTTAAAGCTTTGGTCGTTGCCCGCCCAGAGCATTTGGCCGATAGCGAGCTTACGATATTAGATTTACCACCAGCACTACAAGCGGATGTCGCCCGTCAAAAATAACGTGAAAAGTTTGGTAGTCCATTTGGTATTTTAAAAAGTACTTTTACTAAAACGCAGCAGAGCAATTTATGACCCATATTGCGGTACTCGGAGCAGGTGTGGTGGGCGTGACCAGCGCTTGGTATCTTCGGCAAGCAGGCTACGATGTGACTGTCATTGAGCGCGAATCTGCTGCTGGTATGCAAACCTCATTTGCCAATGGTGGGCAGATATCCGTCTCGCACGCGACGCCGTGGGCAAATCCGAGTACACCGATGAAAGCGCTGAAATGGTTGTTTCGCGAAGATGCGCCGCTGCTCTACCGCTTGCGAGCTGATAAAGCGCAGTTGAAATGGGCGATGCAATTTTTACAAGAATGCCGCGCAGATCGTGCAGATGCCAATTTGGTACAAATGGTGCGTTTGGGCTTGTACTCACGAGATACTTTGCAGCAGCTGCGTGCTGATATTGGTATTGATTACGAGCAGCAAACGCGCGGTATCATGCATTTTTATACCAACCAAGCTGAGTTTGACGCTGCCATTGCACCAACCGAGCGTATGCAAGAGCTCGGCTGTGAGCGTTATGTGATAGATATTAATAATGCTATTAGCCTTGAGCCTGCGCTTTACCCTATCGCGCATAAGCTCAAAGGCGCGACTTATACCAGCCGTGACGAATCGGGTAATGCGCTTGTATTTACCCAGCGTTTGGCGCAGCGCTGCATCGATGCTGGCGTGAAATTTTTATACGATACCGATATCTTGGCGTTAAATACTGACGCCCATTCTGCTCGCCCGCACGTGCATAGTATGACCATTCGTCCCAAGGGCGAAAACGCACAGACTTTTAGTGCCGACAGTTATGTGCTAGCGCTTGGCAGCTATAGCGTATTGCTCATGAAACCGCTCAATATTCATCTGCCTATTTTCCCTGCCAAAGGTTATTCAGCCACTTATCAAGTCAATCCGCGTGCGCCACATTTAGCACCTTTCGTTAGCCTTATTGATGATGAGTTTAAATTAGTCACCTCGCGCCTTGGTGACAAATTACGCGTCGCAGGTACGGCGGAATTTAACGGCTATAATATGGATTTAAATAGCACGCGCTGTGCAGCCATTACCCGCCGCGTCCAGCAGTTATTCCCCAAAGGTATCATTGCCAATTCTGTGCAATATTGGACGGGATTGCGCCCGATGACACCTTCTAATGTGCCTTTAATAGGGCGCGCGCATCATGGTCAAGTCCGTCATGGTAGTCATGATGCCAATGCCAGCTTTGATAATTTATGGTTAAATACCGGTCATGGCACGCTTGGCTGGACCCATGCTTGTGGTTCGGCAAAGGCGCTCAGTTTATTGATACAAGGTGAAACGCCGCCGGTTAATTTTGATTTTGTTGGCTTAGGAAATTAAAAATCAGAAACGTCAGAGTTAGAAACATAAGAGTTAGAAACATAAGAGTTAGGAACGTAAGAATTAGGAACGTAAAATGAGAAGCATAAAAAAGGCGCTACCACTATAAGTAAGCGCCTTTCTAATTAGACGTACAACTTCTAACTTAGCTTAATTTTAAGCAGCAGTGGTTGCTTCAGTGTCAGAAATAGTTGTATCTAAGTTAACCTCTTCTGGCTCGATTGCTTGCAATTGCACAGGTACGCCATTGACTGCTGCATTACCACTTAGCTGATCGATTAAGGTATCGTCCGTCAAGTCATTAACACTGACTCCGGCATGCGCTTGCGCAATCTTTTGCTGCACACCTTTGCGCCCATGACCCCAACCATGAGGAATACTGACTACGCCAGGCATTAGCTCATCGGTGACTTCTGCGGTAATAATCACACTACCAACGCGCGAGGTCACTTTTACTTCCTGTCCATCCTTAATACTATGCTGTTGCGCCGTTTCAGGATGCAGCATCAGCGTACAGCGTGGCTTGCCTTTTACCAAGCGATAGCTATTATGCAGCCATGAATTGTTACTGCGTACATGACGCCGACCGATAAGTAAAATCTGTTTGTCATCATAATCCTGCATCATCGTTTGCACGCGCGCTAAATCGGCTTGATAAAAATCAATATTAAGATGAATTTGCTTATCTTTGTGCTTTATTGCCTGCGGCAGCATTCTTTTGAGCGTGCCTAAATCAAGTCCATGTGGCTTTTTCTTGAGTTTATTTAGATTCATGCCAGCATAAGGTCCGCGTCTTAAGCCTTGCTCAAGCAAGAATTTCGGTCCTAAAGTCTTAACCAATCGGCGCTCAATTTTGGTCGTAAGCGGCGCTTTTTTATCGAGGCGTTTTGCTAATTCTAAATAGATTTGCCAATCGTGTTTGGCACTTTTTTTCTTAGCAAACAATGCTGGAGAGTATTTAGCGACATTATGTACGGCAAAATTATTAAAGGTAACGTCATAATGGTCACGCTCTAGCGGCGAGACGGGTGGCAAAATAATATTGGCATGCCGGCTGGTTTCTGTGACAAAGTAATCAATTGCGACCATAAAATCCAAATTGGCAAAGGCTTTATCTAACTTTTTACCATTTGGCGTACTGAGGACAGGATTGCCAGCAACGGTCATAAAGCCTTTTAATTGACCCTCGCCTGTTACCAGCATCTCGTCACCCATCGCTACGACAGGATAATCACCATTGAAATCAGGCAAGTTACTCACGCGGCTATGACGTTTACCTAAATAACCTGGGCCAGAGTTATTAACCACATCGAGCGCAGGATTGGGGAACATGAGGCCGCCCACTTCATCCAAGCGTCCGGTGACGATATTAATCACCATAATCAAATACTGGCTTAATAAGCCAAATTCTTGCACCGATACGCCCATGCGCCCGTAACAGACCGAGCTTTCAGCTTCACAAAACTCTTTAACCAGTCGTTTAATCTCATTTGCGGCAATGCCAATAATATCAGCAACTGTCTTTGCACTATAGTCTTTAGCAAAGTCTGCCAAGCGCGCAATCTCTGGCGCAAGCGCCGCCGCTCTATTATTAGTCTGTGCTTTATCGGCGTAACCTTGGGCATAGATTTCATTGAGCATAGCAAGCAAAAATAAAACATCGGTTGCTGGACGAATAAATTGATGCTCGCTTGCAATGTCAGCAGTTTCGGTACGGCGTGGATCAATCACTACTACTTTGCCATCGCGGGCTTTGATGTCTTTGAGCTTTTGGCGCATATTTGGCGCGGTCATAATACTGCCGTTAGATGCCAGCGGATTGCCACCAATGATGAGCATATAGTGGGTACGATTGACGTCAGGCACGGGGATACGCAGCATATGCCCAAACAGGTGCATGCTGACGATATGGTGCGGTAATTGATCGACCGAGGTTGCAGAAAAACGACTGCGGGTCTTGATACTGCTTAATAGATGCTTAATGGTCAGCATGCCGCCCAAATTATGGACGTTAGGATTGCCTAAATAAACACCAAAAGCATTTTGGCCGTGTTTCTTTTGTACTGACTGTATGCCAGCAGCTACTTTATCAAGCGCCTCATCCCAGCTGACTGTTTTCCAACCGTTAGCCGTCCTCTCGATGGGATGACGCAAGCGATCTGGGTCTTCATGTAAATCTTGTAAGGCGGTTGCTTTTGGGCAAATATAACCTTTAGAAAATGGGTCATTTTTATCACCTTTAATCGATAATACCTTTGCTCCATCGTGCTTTATTTCAATACCGCACATCGCCTCGCACAGATTGCAGGTTCTAAAATGTGTTTGCTCATTCGTCTTGGTTTGTTTACTGCTCATGGCCACGCTCCCTGTGATGTTTTACTATCGCTTTCGTTAACTAAATTCCGTTTTATGATATGGATTTTACGATATCAATCGATTCGTAAGTCTTAAAAATTTTGCGAGCTCAGCATTAATTTGCTCACTAGCGACTTATTACTTGCTCATTATTGATAAAAAATCCGCCAAAAAGCCTATCAAAGTTTTTGCACAGTATAGCAATCGCTTGCTGCTGTGAATAACGTCCTTGATGACAGCCTAATATCAACTCATGAACTTGCGCGCTCGCACTATCAACGCAGAGATAAACTTCAAACGTCTCAAAAGAACACTCGGCTGACTGCAATCCTTGGATAAATATTTTTGTCCATTCTTCACGTATGTCGGTAAACAAACTTCCCAAACCTTTATCTTCTACTCGCAAATCAAAGCGTAGACTGTCTTCGAGTAACCGTTGGAACAACCTAATATTTTGAAAGGCGGCTGTAAAAATCAGCGTCAAGCAATGCTGACAGCGCTGATTGAACGCCGCTCTAGACAGCGTTGGATAATCTCCAAGCATATCTGCCCACGCCTTACGCATCGGTGATAAATAATTGTCTTTTAATTGCCTACTCAACTCACTTTGTAGCGCCTCTACGCTGTCAAAATGATTATAAAAACTTGGCTGAGCGATTCCCGCCCCTTTAGCGATTTTGTTCATACTCATGCCGCAAGCGCCCTCTAAGCTATAAAGCTGCAGCGCACTTTTTAATAAGGCACGACGGGTTTTGGCTTTTGCCAGCTCACGCTTCGTATCTAATCTTGTCGCGTTTACGGTATTAAGTGGACTCACTGTTATTCTGTCCTCATTGTCTAAGGCTTATGATTTCAGCTATAAGCTTATAGTTATTTAAATAACAAGTCTACAATCAGATGCGTAAAAGGTTTTATTTTCCATTAATAGTTTTATAATTAGGATTGATAAAGACATAAAAAAGGACAACGCACTATATAGGTAGAGATTTGGCTGCTGGTTTTCTTTACGTATCGCTCTGACAAAGTACCCTGTCTATTACACAACTATGCCCTCCATAACACAGCAAGAGCAATGACCATAATTAAGCAACACTACAAACATTGCTCATACAGACACGGCGGTTTGAAATTCATATATTGGTATCACAAGTTAGCCACGGGCTAGCTGTAAAGTACTTAAAACAGTACGAGATAAACAAGAACAATCATAAATAATAACTTGCTCCTAAAGCACTTTACGGTTTATAGCGTTAGAATTTTTAAACTATTTACCGTAAAGATTTGATAACTAAAATAAGGATTATAATAATGAACGAACATACGCTAAAAGGTGATTGGAAACAGATGAAGGGTACGGTCAAGCAGAAGTGGGCTGACCTAACTGATGATGATTTACTACATATCGAAGGTAGCCGTGATAAGCTCGTGGGTAAAGTCCAAGAGCGTTATGGTCACAGTAAAGATGACGCTGAGCGCGAAGTAGATGCATGGCGCGTTGAAAACAAATACTAATTTGTCTTATAAGAATTTTCTTACTTATAGATTTTTATAAGCTATTTATTGAAAGAGGCCGCATTGATTTAATGTGGCCTTTTTTTATCGTCTATGCTTTTTTATTGTTTGTAAGTAACTATAATCAGTTCAAAATAAAATTGTTATGGTTAGGACAAACATCATAAAACAACTTGGATAAGTCGTTTTCCAACCAGCCTTGGCGTAGAAACTTTACTTGAGCCCATTTTTTTTCAATAGGGTTCAAGTCAGGGCTGTACGGTGGCAGCCATAGAATACGATGACCATGCCTGTTCAGTAGCTTTTGAATGCGCTTCTTCTTATGAAATCTGGCATTATCCATCACAATCACGCATTTGGTTTTAAGACTTGGGATCAGCTTGTGTTTGCACCATTCGTAGAATATGCGGCTGTTAATGTTGTGCTTAAAGTAATCTAGTGCAAACAGCATCTTTTCATAGAGAGCACCGATAACGTTGGTTCGCTTTTTACCTTGCCAGTTGTAGCTATCGATACAGGGTTTACCAATCGGTGCATAACCATGAGAGCGAATGGTCTCGTGCTCAAAACCACTTTCATCCATATAAACGATGGGATAGCCTTGTTGTTTAAAAGTATCAAGCTTACTGTGATATATCGCTCTTTTGATTGGACAGGCTTTTGGATGTTCTAAGGTCTTTTTTTTGACTGATGCCTAGGCGCTTTAGGGCATGATAAATGCCTGTTTTATTACAGTTTAGACGACGAGCTCGCTCATACTGGTAATCATCGGGATACTCTTTGACATCATTAAGTAGCACATCATCTGGTATTTTATAGGGCTTGGTTTGCCTGGTTGTTTTACTATGAACACGCCGCTTCCAGTTCTGTATGGTGGTTGGGCTCAGATTATAAAACTCAGCCGCCTCGGCAAAGGTCATACCCTCGTCTAAGCTTTTTAGTACCTGTTTGCGAAAATCTAGTGAGTAAGTCATGGTCTTTATAATAACAATTGGATTTGATAATTAATTTATAACACTTTTAGGTGGAATTGACTATACTCATCATACTGGCTTATGGATTTTAACGATAAAAATATGAGGTCGTTATCATTGGCGATAACTGGCATGATAGAAGTTTTCTGAGAAGACCATGTTCTGAGAAAATATGCATAGGGAATTTTTAACACCCAGACACGATAAAACCGCATAGCAATTAATTGTTATGCGGTTTTATTGTTAACCATCCGTGTTACCCATCACCACTCTTATCGCTGCATCCTTGCAAGATATTGAGTATCTTGTGATAGCCGGGCATCCTGCCCATTTGTTCTGACTACTACTGGCATTATCTGCCTGCAGCACGGGTCATGTGTCCTTATTTCAATTGCCTTTATCATCCTGATGCCAGCGATTGAACTATTATCCTTAATACGGTTAACTCAATCCTTGAGTCACATTCCCTTATGCCGTGTGTGTATAGTGTCAAATTATGCACCATGTGTTAAGTCGCGTAAGCGTCAATGCGTGTAAGCATATGCTTACGTCGATTTTAAGATAGCCAATATCTCAATCTAAGTTATTGATAAATTTAAAATAATTTTTACATATATCTTTAATTATTTAATACTTCCTATATTAGTCATTAAAAGTGTTAGCGACATTTATTAAATTTAGCAACGCCTTAGTCACCTAAAGTGTCGAATGCTTACGCAACTATTTGCAAAATTTACAACTTATTAACACCAAAGACATGGAAAGATGATTTTTTAGTCTTATGATGTGTATGTAAGAAAATATTTCAGTAATAAGAAACAAATATCGACCTTGGTCATTATTTGACTAAATAGATTGGTAATTATGTACTATTAAAAGTGTACCTGATAAATGACCGTTCCTTATCCACATCACCGGTTACTCCAAGGGAGATTTTATTGTGAAAATTCTATCCGCTTTCTCATTTAAGGCTGCAATATCTACGGGTCTGGCGTTGACTTTATTAGGGACGGTGGCTGGTTGTGCCGTTGTTGATCCAGGTTATGGAAATTATCCAATATATGGCGATAGTGGTGATTATGGTAATACTGATTATAAGCGTGTCAGCCAAACGCTGCGCAATGACCTACGCCGTAAAGGTTATCAAGTGCTAGACATTCGTTCTGATAACTATCGTGGCAACCGTGTTATTACTGCCATCGCTAGAAAGAACAATCAAACCTACGAACTTAAATATAGCTATCCAGATTTAAGACTCATCAGCTCAAACAAAAGAGGTTCCTCTAATGTTTGGCAAGATGATAGATACGATAAAGACCGTTATGATAAATACGACTATAAGAAAGATAAGTATAGAAACCATGGCAAATATAAAAATAATAAACGCTATAAAAACGATGATATCGAAGACAGTATCAAACGTGATTCTCGTTACCCAGCCATTAAACAGCGCGCTGTCAACAAAGTAAGGTCAATGGGCTACCGTGTGGAAGATATTGAATTTGAAGAAAAAAACGGTCGCGGTGTGTTTGAAATTGAAGCCAAACGCGGCTCACAAGAATATGAGATTTTACTTGGCTATCCAAACTTAAATGTGATTAAGATTGAAAAAGATTAATATAAACACCGTTTAAAATTTTGTATAAATATTTTATGCCACGCATAAGAGTAGCCGTAAATAAAATAGGTATAAATGGATGAGATAAAGATTTTGGCATCGTTGATGACTTGATGCCCTTGGTCAAATAAGCCAGCCCTTGGTTTATTTGACCATTTTTTTATTGTGTCGTTTTTAGCATAGAACCTTGCTGATATAGACGAGTTACCAATGCCTTTAATAGCATGAGAGGATATTATGAAAAAATATACGTTATTAAAAACCACCGCGGCGAGCAGTATGATTGTCGCGTTACTGTCCATAACGACTGCCTGCGTCACCGCGCCCGGCTACAATGCTTATGGCGACCTTTATGAAGACATTTACAAAGACACTAAAATCTATAAGAAACACAAGAAAACCATCAAGTCTATTGATAAAGAGCTTTATCAGCCTGCTATCGAGCAGCGCGCGGCCAATCAGGTCAGCAATATGGGTTATCGGGTCAAAGACGTCAGATACAAAAAAGGCGACAGTAAAATAAAAGTAAAGGCTCGCCGCGGCAGTAAAGACTATAAAATCGAGCTTGATTATCCAAGCTACAACGTGATTAAAATCAAAGAAGACTGATAATTTCTGATAATA